>CAZZMF010000234.1:0-2909 GCA_964655255.1 uncultured Sphingobacteriaceae bacterium | reverse complement strand
GCACAGAATGGATTACATGGGGCGGGCGGCGGCGCCTTCGGCGCCGCCGCTCCCCATCAAAAAACAAAAGTAAGGCGCCACTTTGGTATAAGGTGTTTTTTCGCAGGGTATGCCGATCTGGCGACCTTATACAGCACATTATGAAGGGGCTACTCTGCCACCAAATATCGTACGGGCGCAGGGGGCTTATCTATATGCAGCGGATGGACGGCGCTTCTGGGATGGGGTTTCTGCTTGGTGGGTGACGGTGCATGGGCACTGTCATCCGTATATTGCGGAGGCGGTAGCCCGGCAGGCGCACGCGCTGGATCAGGTGCTCTTTGCGGATTTTACACATCCAGTAGCAGAGGCTCTGGCTCAAAGGCTCAGCGAAAAGTCCGGTCTGCCGTGGGTCTTTTTCTCAGATGATGGTTCCACGGCGGTGGAAGTCGCCCTCAAGGTCGCTATCCAGTATTTCCGCAATCAGGGCAGTCCCCGTCATCGCATCTTAGCATTAGAAGGGGCTTATCATGGGGACACTTTTGGGGCGATGAGCGTCTCGGCGCGCAGTGCTTTTACGGCGCCGTTTGCGGGCTATCTCTTTGAGGTAGAATGGCTGCCTTTCCCCTCATCAGAGAATGAATCTGCTCTGAAAGCTGCCCTGAGTACCATCCCCCAGCGAGAAGATATAGCGGCTTTCATCGGGGAGCCGCTCATACAGGGGGCGGCAGGTATGCGCATGTACGCTCCACACTATTGGGATGCGATAGCCAGCGCTGTACGCTCGGCAGGCGGACTCATAATAGCTGACGAAGTTTTTACGGGCTTCGGGCGAACGGGAACGCTCTTTGCCACCGAACAGTGCACCGAAAAGCCCGACATTATTTGCCTATCCAAAGGGCTCACTGGTGGCTTTCTCCCGATGGGGCTGACGCTGGTAAGTGAAAAAGTATTCGAGGCGTTCTACTCACCGCAGCGGGAGAAGGTACTCTATCATGGGCACTCTTACACGGGAAATGCCATCGCTTCCGCTGCCGCTCTTGCTAACTTGGATTTATGGGAAAGAGCCGAAACATGGGCGCAGCTTCGTCGTCTTATGGAGGCTCAGGCTATGCTAACTCATCAGTGGCGTGAGGCTTATCCTAATGTGCCTATTCGGCAGCTTGGTTTGGTCCTTGCGATAGAACTTCCCGCTGCAGAAAAGGGCTACTTTGCAGAGCATCGCCACCTTCTGAAAGCTTATGCCATGGAAAGGGGCATTTATCTGCGTCCGCTGGGCAATGTAGCCTATATTTTACCTACCCTCAGTAGTGAGGCTGCCGAAGTAGAGCGTGCCCTCAGCCTAATAGCAGACTACCTCCGAAAGCAAGCGCTTATTTCTTAGAGGGCATTATCGTGTAATGGCTATAAGCTGACAGCCCGATGCGCCGGGGCCTATGGTGATGTAGCCCTCCTTCACAGCTCCTTTTGTTGGGTGAGTAGCAGAGTATTGCCATATCCAGCAGCGGGTGCCCCCTCCTAATACCCCTCCTCCGCTACAGGTGTGTGGCATATCTTTAAGCCTATATCGTACGGTGTAGCGCAAAAGGCGGTTATCCTCACAGGAAGGAGGCTCTGAAAAAACTCGGTCCCGGGTATAAAAGCCTATCTCCTCGCTGAAATAACTCCCGTCGGGGCGATTATAGCCCACCCGCAAAAATATCGTGTCTATTTGCAAGCTATCTAACCAGCGCCCAAAAGCCGTATCCATCCAGAATGCCATGGTATAAGAGAAAGAACACAGGCTTGGGTCCCCCTTCTTACAATCGGCGCAGTAGTTGTCCGCAGTGGGGTCCATGCAGCCTTCTTTGCGTTTGCAGCCCCATAGCACCGCGATGGCGATAAGGACAAAATACGCCGATTTCATACCCAAGCAAAGATAGCAAAACCCAGCTATTGAGAGAGCATGCTTATATTTGTCCTATGCGGCTTCCTCTCCTCTGGCTTGCAGGGGCAGCTATTCTCGTGGCGCAGGAGTGTGATGTGATATTTGTCGCTCCGAATGGCAGTACAGGACCCGGCGCTGGCACACGGGAAAATCCCGCCGAGCTAAACTATGCCATCACAAACCTGCTCACGCCTACTATAAGGCGGATTTATCTCGCAGTGGGCACTTATACCCTCAATCAGCCCCTCCCTCTCCACAATAACCTCCAGATAGAAGGAGGCTTTCTTCCAACGCAAGGCTGGATCAAGACAAACCTTTTTCCGACGATACTCTTTCGGGCGGCGGTCAATCCCGACCCGAATCCCAATCGCCTCGTCGCCATTCAAGGGATAAATGTGAGCGGCTTTCGCATCCAAGATCTGGAGGTCTATGTAGAAGATGCGACCCAGCTGGGGGGCGGAACCACGACCTATGGGCTCTATCTGAATGGCTGTAGCAACTATGTCGTGAACCGCTGCCGTTTCTCCGCTGGAGCGGGGGCAAATGGAGACCCCGGCGCGAATGGAGCTGCAGGACGCAATGGCGCAGCGGGGGGAGTGGGAGAACCAGGCGATGAGGATGGAGGCTGTTGTCGGAATGGCGGGGCAGGGGGCAATAGCTGGTCAGGTGGGTTAGTCGCTGGCGGAAACGGCGGGCAGGGAGGACAGCGAGGTACATGTGCTCCTAATGGCACTGGTTATCCGGGAAGTGCTGGACAACCGGGCAATCCTCCCACTGCTCAAGCTTACGCCCCAGCTGGTGGCTCAGGCGGGTCTGGAGGAGTCGGAAATAGCGCACTTGCCTCTTTTGGTTGCGATAACTTTCCTGCACAAAATGGTGGTGATGGACAGCCCGGGCAGAACGGCGCCGCTGGCGCCAATGGAGGAGCTGGCACGCCAACCCATGCAGGCGGATTCTTTCGTCCTGGGGACGGACAGGATGGGCAAGATGGACAGCACGGCTC
>CAZZMF010000233.1:0-2911 GCA_964655255.1 uncultured Sphingobacteriaceae bacterium | reverse complement strand
GTATAAGTGCGCTGCAGCAACGCTCCATCGTAGCATTTCGTCTCGCATGGCGATAGGGATGTAAGCGCCTTCGCCTGTGCGGGCTTGCCGGTACAGCGCCGCCAGCAACTGAATCAGCCCTGAAGCCGTCCCCCCTAATAAATCCCCAAAAAGAAAGCCAGGCACGATAGGCGCACCATCCGGAGACAAGCGCAGCCGATCCAGGACACCGCTTTCTGCGAGAAAGTTGAGGTCGTGTCCGGGTCTACCGTCCAAAAAGCCGAGTATATTCACATATACCAAATGCGGATAAGTGTGTCGCACGGTATCTGGCGCTAACCCCACCTCAATCTGGGTTTCAGGGCGATAGTTGGTGAGGAGGACGTGAGCTCGGGATAAAAGAGCAGAAAGCCATTCCTGAAGGTGCTCGGAGGGGAGAGCAAAGCTATATTTTCCGCGATTGAGGAGGGCAAAAAGCTCAGTCCCCCGAAGGGAGTCGCCCCGCGGGAGGAGCTCTACTTTGATGACCGTAGCGCCCAAATCTGCCATGATAGCGCCCGCCAGAGGGGCTGGCAAAAGGCGCGCCAGCTCTACGACTATAACGCCCTCAAGCGGTTTCATATTGCCGCACTTTCTGCGCTCTCTCTACTATGAATCCGACGACGTATCCGCTTACCGCCCCTATCATGCCATACCATAAAGAATGTACGACAGTACCCAGGCTATCTCCCACATAATACGCACAGAGCCCCCCCAGCATGCTGGCTATCGCTCCATAACCGCTGCGCCAACGGGAGAGATGTAGCCCCACTACCATCGGGATAAATAGCGTCACGAGACTAAATATGGATGATTCTGCCACGAGTTTGTAGATGTTTTGCTGATATAGCGTCATAAGGAAGCACACAATCGCCACTATCAGCACTGAAAGGCGGGCGCGCCCCAGTGGGGAGAAGCGCTGCCACCGTCCAAGGATATTTTCAGCGAGAAGAGCCGCTGGAGCCAGTATTCCCCCACTGGCAGAACTCATAATAGCCGAGATCAGGGCTCCCCAGAAAAGAACCTGAACGCCAGTGGGCATGTAAGCTTCTACTAATCGGAGGATAGGAGCAAGCCCGTCAGAAGTTTGTAGCCATTCGGGATGGTACAAGCGCACAAAGAGCCCTGCGGCTAATGGCAGCAACCCTATGGTAAGGTACAGAACCGAAGCCACGACGGCTGCGCGCACAGCGGTATTTTCGCTGCGGGCGGCTACGACCCGTTGGTACATATCCTGCTGCGGTAGAGACCCCAACCCAATAATCATCCACCCCGCAAGGTAGTTTAGCCACGCGGTGCCTTCCGCAGGAGGCACGAAACGCAAAAAACCTTCCGGCAAGGTAGAAAGCCGCGTGGTCCAGTCTGAGGGCAGAAAGATAATCAGGACGACCAACCCTACCACGATAAACACATTTTGTATGAGGTCTACCGCAGCGACAGACCACATACCGCCCCAGATCGTATAGGACAGGATGAGAAGCGTCGCGATAGCTGTCGCTACCCCTAAGGAAATCCCTGAAAAGTGCGCTATCACTTGCCCCATCGCCACGAGCTGCGCTGCTATCCAGCCGAAGTAGGAAATCACCATGAGGGGCGTTGCGATTCTTTCTGTCCATTTGCCGAAGTGCAAGGCATAAAAGTCTCCGAACGTGCGCACGGGCAGCCGATAAAAAGGGCGTGCCAGCCACACCCCTGCTAAAAAGAGACATAACGCACTTCCAAAGGGGTCTTCTATGACAGCGAGGAGTCCTTCGTGGGCGATAGTCTCAGAGGCCCCGAGGATAGTTTCTGACCCAAACCATGTAGAGAAGAGCAGCGACATTGCCCACAGCAGCGGCAAGCGCCGTCCAGCTACGAGGAAGTCTTGGCTATTTTTGACGCGGCGGGCTGCCCATATACCTATCAATATAGAAAAGAGCACATAACCCAGCACCGCCCAGCCCATCACCGGAAAAAGTCTCGGACAGTTTCGGCGATGTAAGCAATCTGGTCTTCGGAGAGAAAAGGATGCATAGGCAGGGAAATGACTTCTTGGGCGAGCCTTTCGGCGTTAGGGAAACTGCCCTCGGGATAGGCGGGATCGTAGTATGCGGGTTGTAAGTGCAGCGGCTTGGGATAATAGACCATCGCTGGAATGCCCCTTTCAGACAAGTATGCCCGCAGCGCATCTCGTCTCCCATCCAGTACCCTGAGCGTGTATTGGTGGAATATATGCGTGCTCCAAGGCATTCGTTGAGGGATCTGTAAGGTAGAAAGGTTAGCAAAATAGCTGTCGTACAGATCAGCGGCTGCCCGGCGTCGGGCGTTGAACTCATCCAGATAGGGGAGCTTCAGACGCAGAATAGCTGCCTGTATGCTATCCAGCCGCGAGTTGACCCCCACTTCGGCAAACTCATAGAGGGTATCCTGCCCGTGATTAGCAATCCGGGCGATTCGTGCCGCTCGCTCTGGCGACGCTGTGAAGACTGCGCCTCCGTCGCCGTAGCAGCCAAGGTTTTTGGAGGGGAAAAATGAAGTGCAGCCAATATCGCCGAGTGTGCCCAGTTTCTTCCGCGTGCCATCAGGGAAAATGTATTCTGCCCCCAGAGCTTGAGCTGTGTCTTCTACCACGGCTATACCCTTAGCCCGGGCAAAGTCTAATACCGCCTGCATCGGTGCCGCTTGCCCAAAAAGGTGCACCGGGACGATGGCTTTTACATTCGGGCGCCAGGCTGCCTCTAACTTCTCAGGCAGAAGGTTGAAGTGCTCAAGCGAGACATCTACCCAACGCACTTCAAGCCGCAGTAAAGCCGCTACTTCCGCCGTCGCTACATACGTAAAAGCGGGCACTATCACGGCATCCCCCGGCTTAAGGTCCAGCGCCATGAGCGCCAGTTGGAGCGCATCTGTACCA
>CAZZMF010000232.1:0-2928 GCA_964655255.1 uncultured Sphingobacteriaceae bacterium | reverse complement strand
CAGGTAAAGTGGGCGGCGGAATAGTCGCAATCACATATAGAAAGCGCCTTCGCAATCGCCACAAGATGTAAGCACTCCATAGGGAAAAGCGTAAAAAGTGCCATGCCCGCTGCCAGAGGGTAAGCTTCTGATGGTAGGGGGCAGGTAGCCAGATGATACCAACCCCCTCAGCTCGGAAGGCGCGGGGCTTAGAGTAGTGCGGTGGGAAATACGTCCCCCCTGCTATGATCCATACTTCTCGCCCATGGGCGCGCCAATAGCGGGCAAAGTCGTAGCTCCGGCGATTACCCCACCCGCCAGGAGGGGTAAAAAAGTACTGCCAATATAGGATGCCAGGAGCGCTTGGAAGGGACCGGCTTATGGGCAATCTATCCAACGGTCGGAAGGGGATACTTCGGCGTATGAGACCTCCATCTCAGGCAAGCATGCCCACAGGTGCTCGCGCCACCGAGCGAAGGCACTGGCAACCCCTTTTTCCGCACCTACACTAAAAAAGAGCCGAACTGATGCTAAGGTCGTCCATGCTGTGAGGACGTAGGGTTGCGGGGAGCGCACTCGTACCTCTCCGTACTCACTCTGAGCTATCACCAGCGAACGTGCAGTTTTGTCCATTTTCTGCGCCAGTTGTCCGCGCTGAGCATCTAAGAGGCGCTGCATGCCACTCAAAAACGGCTTCCATACAAAGACCCGTTCCAGTAAGGGACGCCATCGCCAGTAGCGCTTTGGCAGAGCTACCCATGCAGAAAGCGACTCTATGTCAGGATTCCATGCTGGGAAAGTAATAAGCTCTGCCAAAGTACCGATAGCAAACTCGTATGCTTTGCCCTGGGATACTTGCCACCGTGTGGTTTGGAAGGGTACGGGAAGGAGAGCGCCTTGCTGCCAGATATAATATCCCTCCGTGAGCATGCCTAAGGCAGATTTGACCGTACCAGCAGAGAAGCCGCCTCGTGCATAGATGCCGAGTTTGAGCCGTTTAGACTGTGGAAAGGCTTTTCGGAGGAAGTACAAGGCGCCTTCACCGACGACAGTGTCATATCCAGCAGCGGTGATGAGGGGCACAGATACCGAAGGCAGACTATACATCCACTGGAAGGTGCGCCATTCTCCACATATATCCATGTAGGCTACGCCTGCATGCAGGCAAGCTTCCACCCAAGGGCGTGCCGTCTCTTGATACGGTCCAGCAAGGTTGACTACGAGCTGTATGCCGTTGAGGGACTGCTTGCCTAAGTTTTCCAGCGGAAAAGCAGCCCATTCTAAGCCGTATTTTTCTCCTAATGCGCGCATCGCTATGGCGTTGCGCCCTGCTATGAGCGGTTTCGGCAGATCAGAGAAGTGCGCCTGCCAGACCTCTAATAGTAGCCTGCCGGTCGTGCCATTAGCCCCGTAAAGTAGCCACATGCCTTTCTATGTCTTCTGTCCTAAGATGAACAAATATGCGCTCACCACTGACTGTCCGATAGAGCGTGCTGCGCTCTATGTCATAGTGTGACAGTCTGCGGCGAAACGCCTGTAAGGCAGAAAGGTAGGCGTTGGCTTTGTCTATGGCGATGGTAGAGGGGCGGTAGGCGGCAGACAAAATGACCCACCCTTGCGGCGGGGTCCATCCTTTGATGGCAGAAAGCCTTTGCCCTTCTGGTAAAAAGCCCCACAACTCCTCAAAGGTGGGCTCATGATACAGCAGAAAGTCGGCATGCCATGCGGCTCCGTATGCCAGTCCCATGAGCCAGTAGGTCAAATGAACCCCTATTAGGCAATCAGGGGCGCGCCGGCGCAGCTCGTACAATAAGAGTTCTATCCCTTCTAATAAGTCGCCTGTGTGAGGCTCCACGGGATCCACTAATAGGGCTGCGGGCAGGTTTTCGGGGCAGGTCTCGCTACGCAAGATGAGCCACTGATCTGGTAGCGGTGGGAGGATGGACATCAGCGCAAGAGCGTTACAGTACCGGCTCGTTCTATAGCAGTCCCATCTACGAAAGTCACCTGCACGATATAAGTGTAAACGCCTTCTACGGCATTATTGCCACGCCATGGAGCGCTACCTTGATAGATGAGTTTTCCCCAGCGGTCATAGATGCGTACATAGACAGATTGGATCCCACTTCCCCTCGGAAACCACTCGTCGTTAATGCCATCCCCATTAGGACTAAAAGCGTTGGGTATAATGAGTTGGCGGTCCCCTGCGATGACGACCTGTACGCGCAAGGTGTCTCTACATTCGTCTATGGCGGCTATGAGCGTTAGGGTATATGTGCCCGGCTGATAAGTGTGGGTAGCGTTTGGGGCGTTTGTCGTGAGTACAGTACCATCACCGAAGCTCCAAGTAAAGTTTATTGGGAAGCCTTGAGGGGCGATGTAGTCCGCTGTGAATGTCATCTCTACGGGACCCTGAGGCGGTGGCGTCAGGGGCGGCACAGTAGTGATGCCGTTCAGTACAGGGGAAGGCAGTCCATTTACAGCGACTGTAATAGGATCCGTTGTGCAGCCCCCAGCCCTGTAAATGACCGAATAAGACGAAGCAGCGGTAGGACCAGGTAAAACAAGCTCACTCCCTGTGCCTACGGAATCGCCGTTAAAGTCATACCATATAAAGGTCCCGCCAGGCGTACCCGAGACCAACTCTGCCCGCAGGCGCAGCGGGAAGCATCCAGAAGCACCCTCAGCGCGTATTTGCGGGGCAGGCGTGATAACGATGGTCTTCTCCACAGGACCAATCCAGCCACAGCAGTCGGTCTCTACCCGCAGACGAATAACATACTCACCCGTCTGAGATGCGTTGAAGCGAAGGGTATCTCTATTGCCTGTGGCGATGACTTGCCCTGCATAGAGGAGGGTCCATTCATAGTTTAGGGCGAATCGCTCAGAGCTCACGGCGATAACCTCCCCTATACACAGCGTGTCCGCTGCGGTGAGGATGCGTAGAAT
>CAZZMF010000231.1:0-2942 GCA_964655255.1 uncultured Sphingobacteriaceae bacterium | reverse complement strand
GTCCTTGGATGCGCTTAGCCCAAGGAACAACCCCTAGCCTCCGAGACACTTTACAAGGATGGACGCCTACTGTGGGTGAAAACCTCCTTCGGCTTCGCCTCCAACTGCGTAACGGTAGAGAAGTCGCCTATCTGCTTTCGCTCACCTACGCTCCGCAAGGCATAACCCTTCGGCGTGCGAGTGTAGCTCATGCTTGGCTCAGTGGTGTCGCCGGCGCTATCGCCGAATGGCACACAAACCTCCCCGTTTCAGGCTGTCTAAGCACAGATAGAGGATATTTCTGTGCAGATAAAGTAGATAGCCTCGGCGCCGTGTGGCTGCCTCCCGTCAACCGTGCCGATGGCATGTTGATGAGCTTTTCAGACACGATAAGTTTTCCCTTCACTGTGCCGAGCATGTCCCCCAAAGCGCTGCCGTATGCTCCATGGAATGCATTACCGCAGACAGCAATAGCAGGCTTTTATTTACCGGAAAGGGGAGCGGACTGGAACGCCGATGGCGAGGATGACTTCATCGTAAGTGGATTTCGTCCAGAAGATGGACGAATGGGACGCTTATACTTTTTGGGGCGTTCGGGTAATGCGTTCTTGCCTTATGATAGTGCAGCGCCTTTTCCTCTGCTGCCGATGGACCTGCGAGATTGGGATGGGGACGGAACTCCGGAACTTCTGTGTGTATGGATAGATAGCTTTTATGTGCTGGGCGGCATACCGCCTAAAAACCTTCTTTGGCGTGGCGCTGGGCGGGCTGCACGCCTGGCGGCTTCGCAGGCGGTCTGGTTGCGCGCTCCAACCGGTTCATACGAACTCCTCTCCCGCACAGGACAAAAGCTCCTGACCCTACCAGACACTGTCGCATGGACAGGCAACACGACCATTCCACGTGTGGTGGAGGTGCCTACGCCCAGTGAGACCTTATGGGCATTTGGAAACTATCCGGGTTGGATATTTCTCTACCGTTTTGATGGCACACTGCTGCGCACTTTCTACACAGCGCTGAATGATGTAGGGTCGCATCTGCATGTAATAGACACCGATGCCGACGGCTGGGCGGAGATTCTATATGCGGGACAAGGCGCTTCGGGCACTTGGTGGGAGATAGGGCTCATTTCTGTCCGAGGCGATAGCCTGCTGTGGCGAGAACGCTTTTGGGGGGGCTTCTCTGGGCGGGCACGCCTTTTCCTTGCAGGACAGACAGTTGCGTTCTGGCTGCCTCCACACTTATACCTCGGTATGGTGAGTGCCCCAGGATGGCAAGGATGGGCATTTGATGCCACTACATGGGAACCTTTTGGCATCTGGGAGGAGGGCGGCAGTTTGCGCTTGCTTTTAGGGAGAGACTCAGTGCCGCGCTTTCATGCGTATGTATCTCCTCCCTCTGCCGAAGTCATCTGGGCTCATCCAGGGGGACTGTCGCCCACCCAGGCACGCTTGTGCTGGCATGCGCTTCCCTATCCCACTACCTATAAGCTATATAGGCTGACGACCGATATGCCCCCTATCCTCTTATATGTGGGAAGCGACACCAGTGTAATAGACGCCAATCTTACGTCAGGGCAGTGGTACGCATATATCGTAGAAAGTGATGGGGCGTTCTCAGCGCCGTTTTTTCTCCAGCCGGGCGAGCGCCCTTGTATGGAGCGCGCTCTCTTAGACAGTACTGGGCTATGTGTGCTTCGCGGGCGGGGGCGTTGGACTGGCGAAGGGACAGCGTACTTTCGGGCGCTACCAGACAGTAGCTATCCATTTTTTGCCTGGGCAAATGGACATACCTGGACCCTCTCTTTCGCCCCTTATACAGGGGCAGATTCCCTTTGGGTGGATACGCTTCTCACGGATGCGAGAGGCATGTATCTGCGCAGAGACTGCGCTATTCTCCCTATTGAGCGGACTTTCCCGCCCTCTTGCTACACACCGATGCGCTGGACAGTGAGCGATCCCCACACCATAGAGATTGATTTCTCGCAAGCCCTTCCACCCGAAGCGTTTGAAGCGCATCACTACGAGATATTTCCCACAGGGCTCATAGAGAAAATAGACCCTACTCCTCGTGGGTTACGCTTACGTGTCTCCCTCAACTTAGACCTACAGCCTACCGTTATACGCTGGAGATGGGGTGATCCGCGCTGCAGTCGTACGGTGGCTTTTTCCCCTCGCAGGGATGCCGAAGATAACTGGGGCTTTTTCCCTAACCCCGTCCGTGCGAGCGATAAAGCACTTTACTTCTGGGGCATTCCACCAGGCGAAATCCTCCGGGTGCTCACCCCCAGTGGAGCTCTTTGCGCACTCATCCATATCACCGAAGCCGAAGTGCCAACCCCGTGGGACTTGCGCACCTTTAGTGGGGTGAGGCTATCGCCGGGAGTTTATCTGATTGAAAGGAAGGGGCGCTTTGAGAAGGTATTTGTAGAGTAGAGGCGAAAAATAAGGTCACCACTCTGGAAGCCATAGGAAGCGTCGCCGCATCCTCACCGAAAAACCGATGCCCTACGCTGGTATAAAGCAGCGAAGAGTTGGCGAAGCCTTTTTCTTCCAAGTCCAAAACAAAAAGCATATACGCAGAGGTAGTACTATTCCCCCGCAAATCGTCTTTCTATTCGGTCAAGTCGTGTGCGCAGCTGCCATATCCAAATCCCCAGTGCAATAAAGCCCACTGCCGATAGATAAAATACCATGCGATGGAGAGGGCTGATATCCTCTGTGCGGAAGGCGGGCGTTCCTTCGGCGCCGGGATGCAAGCCCCCTAAGTACCGCGGCAAGAAAAAGGTCAAGGGAAACACCAATATAGTGGCTACGATATTGTACACAGCGGCGAGGCGTGCACGCAAGCGCTCTTCTCGTACGCTGCTGCGCAGCACAAAGTACGCCCCATACATCAGTAGCGCTACTAACGCAAAAGTCTGTTTAGGATCCAACCCCCACCAGGCTTGAAAGTCGTTATCG
>CAZZMF010000230.1:0-2966 GCA_964655255.1 uncultured Sphingobacteriaceae bacterium | reverse complement strand
AGCGCCCAGGATATGTCCTTCTTGCGGCAAGCTTGTATACACCAACATCAGCACCCAAAAAGCTATCGCCCAAAGGCTAAGCACGATGTTTTTCATTTGCGGGGTCTCGTAGCGAGGGGGGAGGAGGTTGCGCAGTACAGCGGTAGTAAGCGCAGTCAGGCTCCCATCGGCACTGGACAGCGCCGCCGCTGAAACCCCCAAAACAAACAAAACTTGCAAGAAATAACCCTCCCGGACGACGACCTGTGCAAAAAGCGCATCAGGCGCCGGACTCATCCCTACCCAATCCGCATAACGCCACAATAGCCAGCCTAACCACAAAAAGAGCCCATTCACTGGAAAAAGCAAAAGTCCATAGAGCAGTAGGTTTTTTTGGGCTTGGCTCACGGAAGGCAAGCTTAGATTTTTTTGCATTTGGTCTTGATCTAATCCTGTCATCGCCAGAGCTATCAAAGCCCCCGCCAAAAGATCTTTGAGCCAAAAATGAGGAGCTTGGGGGGCAGATTCAATCACTTTAGGGGGAGGAGCGGGCGGCAGCGGATACTGCATCAGAACCACTGCCGTCCCCAGCGCCGCAGCGAGAAACACCGTAGTCTGAAAAAAATCAGTATAAATGATCGCAGCAACGCCACTGCGCACTGTATAAAGAAGAATCGTAATCATCACCACCGCACTCAGCAGCATAAAAGGCATCTCCGGAAAAAAGCCCTGTAGCGCCCATATCGCCAGAAATAGCCTTAGGCTGCTTCCGATGCTTCGGGAGAAAATGAAAAATAAAGCAGCGGTTTTTTCGGCACTTTTTCCGAGTTGATAACGGAAGTATTCATATACCGAAGCGCGGGCATGGCGATAATATAAAGGCAACAGCCCAAATGCAATGAATGCATATCCCACAAAATACCCTGTCACCACCTGTAAATAGGTCCAGCCATCGCTTCGGACGCTACCAGGTACGGATAGAAATGTAATAGCGGAAAGCGCCGTGCCTACCATGCCGTAGCTAACCCACAGCCAGTTGGCACGACGCCGCGCTACATAAAAAGTATCTAAGTCCCTATGGCGGTGGCGACGGCTAACAGCTACACTGATTCCCCAGAGCGCGGCGATGTACGCCAGCGCGACCGCCCACACCTCAGTAAATAAGCTGGCTCATGCCCAAGCCGACCAGTTCAACTTTGTTAGTTACGGCTTGGAGGAAAAGAATAGCATCTATGATCTGCTTTTTGTCAGCATAAGGGGTGATGGTGGACAAGCTGGATTCGGCGGTCTTGATATAATCCCGGAGGGCATCGTCCAGCGCCTTCATGGATTTTTCGTTGGCTTGGACAGAGGGGATTTTGAGGTCGTTGGGACCTTTGGGGTCTAACTTAGCGAAGGGCAAGTACTCAAGGATGCGATAAAGCCGCGTGAGCTTGGCGATGTAGATGCGCGTGAGCTCAATCTTGTCCATTTTTTCCAAGTCGCCCAACGAGTAGATAATCGTTGCGCCCCCTGGAAGCTGAGTAGCTACGGGCTGCTGCTGAGCAGCTGGCTCCTGAGCATGCAGAGGCAGCACCCACAGCGGAGCAAGGGCAAGTGTAGCGTACAGACTCTTGGTCATATCGGTATCCTGATAGGGTTACTTCTTTTGGAGAGCGTTTTTCTTTTGGAGGTATTCTTTGGCTTTGTCCTCCATGCCCAAGTAGGTAGTTACCTGAATAAGGCTCTGGATAAGCGCTAAATCGTCAGGAAGCTGTTGATGCGCTTGCTCTAAGTGCGGCAGAGCCAATCGGAAGTACTCCTGCATCTGCGCAAAGTACTTTTGCTGGAGCTTTTCGTCTTTGGTTTCGTTATACTTAGCGCTCAGCTCGGCGGCTTGGTTTACGTAGTAGGCGCCCAGATTGTAACGGGCGTTGAGATTATTGGGATTGACGGCGAGGGCTTTTTGATAATACACTGCGGCAGAGTCTGGATTGGAGCGTTCCCACAGTTGAGCCACAATGACAAGGTAGGTGTCATTATTGGGGTCGCGTTGAAGCTCTTGCCTAAAGCGCTCTAAGGCTTTCTCCTGAAGCCCCGGATGCTGCAAGTAAAGGTTGAGTTCTGCGCGGCGGATGTTCTCATCGGTCGGGAACTTTGTTCGTCCTTCGTTAGCGACATTCAGGGCTTTATCCAGCTCGCCGAGTCCGCCGTAGGCACTGATAAGCGAGGTATAGACAAAAGGCAAGGTCTGGTCATTAGGCAGAGGCTTTTGAGCGGCGAGAGCACGGGCTTTCTCTAAGTCCTGGATAGCGGCAGTGGTATCTTTGAGCTGGAGCTGTACGATGCCGCGCAGCGCATACGGCGGATAAAAGTCTTTCTGTCCAATAGATTCGTACAACTCTATTGCCCATGTGAAGTGCTGCCGCGCTTCTGCGAGCTTCTCCTTCTGAAAAAGCTCAAACCCCTTGAGATAGATCACACTGGAAGCTTGTGCGGAGAGGAGCTTGAGGTCGTTCTCAAACTCCTTGGAACTGTCGTACTCACGGCATTTTCGGATAGAGAGCATGACCTCTTCGAAGAGGTTGGGATACTTCGTCAAAACAGCTTGGGGGTCTTTGCTATTTAAGAGCAATCCCATGTACGCCTGGGCACGGAGCTTGTAAGCTTTGGCTATGTCTTTCGGCTTGAGGAGGGATTGATTCGCAAAAGCCTCCTGTAAAAATCCTAATGCCTTTTCGTACTCACCATCTTGTACGGCAAGGGCTGCTGAAGTGACTTTGCTTTTCTGCGCCCATGAAAAGGCTATGAGCAACGCCAGCGCCCATACTCGCATGCTGCAAACATACAGAAAAACTCCTATGAGCGTAGCCTTTTGTGAAAAACTCTGACAAACCTTTACCTTTGATACATGCGCAAGGTCCTGTACATCGGGGGAGGCGTGATTTTCCTGCTGCTTTTAGCTGCGGTGTTGGTGCCTTTCCTTTTTCGGGATAAAGTAGATGCCC
>CAZZMF010000229.1:0-2977 GCA_964655255.1 uncultured Sphingobacteriaceae bacterium | reverse complement strand
GGAGGGGTGAGAGCAGCAGAAGGTTGAGTTGGGCTTCGTGCCTGCCGCTATAGCGCCGCGACAGACGGGGTAAATCCGTACAGCTAAACCAGTGATACCAACGGCGGCTTGTGCCTATGCGCCGGGGAATGCCCCCACGCCAGCCCGCCCACGCAATAGATGCACGAGGATATACATGAATAAGCACATCATACCCAGTGAGATGCTTTTGCCCCTCCCAGAGCACATACGGAAAAGGTGGATCATGGTGCGCTACGATTGGAGCCGCATACTTACTCACCAAGAAGGTCGGCTCTACTTCTGGGAGGTGTGTCCGGATAAAGTTGCCCATTGGTAGCGTCAGCAAAAGGTCGCCCAGCCGGTCCGTACGACTCAATAGCCACCGCGCCCCCATGCGGTGAAGGTAAGAGATTTGCCCTACCTTCGCTGTGTGAAGCGCGCCCTATTTCCTGGCAGCTTTGACCCGATCACCAACGGGCATATAGAAATTATCCGGCGGGGACTATCGCTTTTTGACGAAATCATCGTTGGGATCGGTCTCAATACCAGCAAACAGCCAATGTTTCCCCCCGAGCAGCGATTGCGTTGGATAGCCGAAGCTTTCCAAGGAGAGCCCCGCGTACAGGTACGCATTTATACAGGGCTCACCGTACGCTTTGCTCGGGAAATCGGCGCCCGCTTCATCCTGCGCGGATTGCGTTCCGCCCCCGATTATGAATACGAGCGCAATATTGACCTCCTCAATAAATATCTGGACGCCGAAATAGAGACCTTCTATCTTCTGAGCAGTCCAGAAACTTCATTTGTGTCCTCTACCCTCGTGCGGGAAGTGATACGATTCCATGGACATTTGGAAGGGCTATTGCCACCGCATATTATTCGGGATATTTACGCCACCTATCCTAATCAAGCGCCTATTGGCGACCGATGAAGCTGCTTCCCCGACTTTCCATCATCACCGTCACCTATAACGCCGCCCGATATTTACCTATTACCCTGCAAAGTACCGCCGCCCAAACATGGCGAGCATGGGAACATATCTTCATAGATGGCGGCTCGCAGGATGCGACTATAGAACTCATCCAAAAATACGAGCCGCAAGCCCCAGCTATCCAGTGGGTCAGCGAGAGAGATAGAGGGATTTACGATGCGATGAATAAAGGACTGCGCATGGCACGAGGTGAATATGTAGTTTTCCTAAACGCAGGAGACGCTTTCTGGGAGGAGCGTACGCTGGAGGAGATTTTCTCAAGCGCCCCTGCTGAAGCCGATGTATTGTACGGCGACCACCGATATGTGGATGAAAATGGAGAGATTCTGCCGCGGCGCCGTCCACGCCCCTACCCACACCACAGCCTCAGTGTAAAAAACTTTCGTACAGGCATGGGCATCGCTCATCAAGCCCTGATTGTGCGCCGCAATATGGCGCCTGAATATGACCTTCGCTACCCCTTAGCTGCGGATTTAGACTGGGCAATACGCCTTATGAAAGCCCACCCCAAAGTACATGATACCCGACGAGTTATCATCCGTTTTCTGGAAGGGGGAGTGTCCGCCAGGCGACGCAGACAATACATGCGAGAACGCACGCAGATCATTTATCGGCACTTCGGCATAGCTGGGGTATTAGAAAGCGGGATAGCAATAGTGCTAAACCTACTTCGGGGCGGTTATCCGTCTGTGGAATGAATCCCCTCCGTAGGGACCTAACTATTGTGCTTCTTGCCAACCTCCTCTCCAAGCCTATCTGGCTCATCACCGACAACCTCGTCCAAAATCGTATCGGACATGCAGACTATGGGCTTATCGGAGCGCTCTTAGGACTGGGGCAATGGGCAACTGCTTTAGCTGACTGGGGACTATACGCGCTAGTCACTCGTGAAATGGCGCGCAGTATAGACCGTTATCCCTCTATCAATAAAGCCACCTTTCCCCTCAAGCTCATTCTCACTGCGCTCTCGGGCGCTCTATTTATTGGATTAGGCTGGGGCATCGGCTATAGAGGAAAAGCTTTTCTGTGGCTGATCGCTCTGATAACTTACCAACTGGCGCTGAGCTATCTGCAGTACTTCCGAGCGTACTTTCAAGGGGCACAGCAGTTTCGGATAGACGCTATATTCTCCGCTGCTGAGAAAGTCGTCGTGCTTCTTCTGCTGGCGGGGACGTGGTCCATATTGAATGGGGGCTTATATGTGCTGATCTTGCTTGCAGCGGGCAGCCTCACCGCTCTCGTATCTGGTGGAAGCGTCTGGCATCTATATGGACGGTTTTCCCTCCGAGCAGAACCTACTACTCTCTGGAATGCTTTCCGGCAAATGACCCCCTTTGCCCTCATGGGATACACCACCGCTCTCAACGAAAGGCTCAATCAAATCCTATTAGAGCGTTGGGTGAGTGCTTACGAAAATGGCCTGTACTGGGGGGCTTATCGGTGGTTTTCAGCAGCGATGATGTACCTATGGATTATCCTGCCTATGTTTTTCGCCCGTTTTGCTAAGTTGGGACGAGCGCCTACACCTGAAGTAGCCCACACATTTCGCTGGGGACACTTGGTGAGTAGCTTGCCGATTATCGCTGTGGCAGGGGTATTTGTGGGGGCACCTCGCGTTTTCCTGTGGCTCTTTACCGACAGTTCTCCCAGAGAGATTGCCCAAATGAGTGTCATCCTGCAAACTCTGGCGCTTCCTCTCGCTTTGAATGGACTCACCGCCATTTACAGCAACTATCTTACCGCTGTGGGTTATGAGTGGAATGCTTTTCTCCTGATGCTCGGTGCTAGCGGTATAAACTTCATGCTATGCGCTTTCCTACTGAAGCCTCTGGCTGGGGTAGGGGCAGCCTTAGCGCTGGGTGGAAGCTATCTCTTCTACGGTGCAGGGTTTGTATGGATATTCCGAAGGGTCTCTGGTCTGCGCAGCACAGAATCCCTGCTTCTTCGTCTCCTTGTATTGAGTGTCGCTTATTTAGGCGCCATGTA
>CAZZMF010000228.1:0-2977 GCA_964655255.1 uncultured Sphingobacteriaceae bacterium | reverse complement strand
ATGCTCACCAGGCTGCCCATCCTGCCCATCCCCGGGAATGAACCATCCCCCCACAAAGCTTGGACTTCCTGGCAATCCGTCATTACCATCTCTTCCGTTTGTACCATCTGTCCCATGCTGCCCACCACGAAGAGGATCATCAGACGGACACCCCCCCAGCGCGCCAATAAACCCCACCGCATCAGTGAAGTTGGCGCAAATATTTTGTCCTTGTCCACCGTTTCCGCCCTGTCCGAACGGCTGCCCGATAATCGCGGTTGCTCCGTTCTGACCGGGCTGTCCATCCGGAGCGGAAGCCCCATTACAGAAGTTGAGGTCAAAGCAATTTGCCGGTCCGCGTCCGAGCCCTATCGGTGCGCCTTGCCCGCCAGCGCCGCCTGCCTGCGCGCCATTAGACCAGCTATTTCCACCTGCGCCGCCGTCGTTATTGGGATCATCTACGCCGGGCTCGCACTGCCGACAGCCGTCCTCTCCTTTGGCCCCAGGCGCCCCATTCCGTCCGTTCGGTACGGGATCACCGGGCTTGCCATCCGTGGCACTGCCCGCATGGATACGACACCGCACAATCTGATAGTTAGAGCAACTATTCAGATAGAGACCGTACGTGGAGCACCCCGGACCGTCTGCCGTGTAGCTGGCATCCTCCACTTCTATGTACAGGTCATGCAGTTCAAAGCCCGACTTTCCGATAGCCTGGACAGCGACGAGACGACAGGGGTTTGGCTCAGGTGTGCCGCTCAATCGCCGCAGACGCGTGACACCGTCGCTGCGTTTGACGGGTTGAGCGGGATTCGTCAGGTCAAAGCCCCCTTCCAGAATGATCCCATCTTCTAAGTTGAGCGGTGCAGTGAGAAGGTAGTCCCCAATCCCCAGGCGAATGTGCTTGATAGGTCCCATGGCAGCCTGCGTGATAGCCGCCTGTAGCGCCGCCACATCCCCACCCGGGACATACAGATAGCCGCAGCTTTGCGTCTGTGCCCACAGAAGCCACCCAAGCCCAAAGAGATATGCCAGTTTTCGCATGGTTCAGCTCAGTTTGTGAAGTTTGAAGGTATAGACGCCGACCCGAAGGAAATACAAGCCCTGAGCAAGCGATTGCACGGGAAGCGCATGAAGCCCCTTATCAAGGGTCTGTGCCCAGAGAAGCGCCCCATGTCCGTCATAGAGTGCCACGGGCGCCTCAGCCGGCAAGAGCACCTGCAAGCCTTCCGTGAAAGGATTGGGAAAGACTCGTATTGCCTCTCTCGGGAAGCTCACCAGCGCAGTCGGCGCAGCCTCGGGGAGCTTGATCACAGCTTCTGGTTTGACCAGCGTATCCCGACAGCCGTAGAAGTTCTCCACGATGAGAGTTACAGTATAGCGCCCCGGCTGACTGTAGAAATATGCAGGATTCGGGTCTGTAGAGGAGGCGTTAGGATTAGCGGGATCGCCGAAAAGCCATAGCCAGCTCGTGGCGCCCTGCGACTGCGAAACAAAGTAAGCAGTATCCGCCTGATATAAAATCGGCGGGAAAACCGAAAAGTCCGCCACTGGAACGGGATAAACGATCACTTGATTACGGTACAATGCGGTATCAGTGCCACTGGCAGAGATGGCATAGAGCGTTACGGTGTATTCCCCTGAAGCCGTGTAAGTATGGGTAGGCGATGGGGCTGTGGAGAGGGGCGATCCGTCCCCAAAGTCCCATCGGTATGCACTGGCGAAAGCACTGAGATTCTGGAAGGTTACGGTAAGAGGCGGACACCCCTGCATTGGCGAAGCGGCAAAATCCGCTACGGGACGCTGAGCTACGACGAGCGTCGTCTCACAAGGGGTGAGCGTGCTACGGCAGCCGTTGGCATCGGCTACGGTGAGCCGGATTTGATAGGTGCCTGCGGTAGGGTATAAGACGGTCGCAGGATTACCTGTGGCGCCGCGCCCATCCCCTAAGTCCCAATAGAAGGTGTAGGGGGGAGTGCCACCCGTTGCACTGGCAGAGAGGGTAAGCAGCTCACCCGGAATGGGCGTCCCTGTAATCGTCACACACCCCGTCGCGAGGGGCTGCACCTGCGGCAGGGGATGCACCGTCAGCGCAATCACATTAGAGGGTATATTCTGTCCGCGAGCACAGGGTGTATTAGCCACAACTACCGCCTGCACCTGATCCCCCGGCTGAGGATTCGTAAGCGTAAAGGAAGGTCCGCTCCCTGCTGGATTGCCATTTACCAACCAAGTGATGGTCGGATTTGAAGCGAAGTTTTGCAGTTGAGCGATGAAAGTGACAGGCTCGCCCAGACAGGTCTCCACTGAACCAGTGCTGGTTTGAATAGTGACAGTAGGAGGTGGTGTGGGAAGCACCACGAGCTGCCGCTGATAGGGGTCAGACCATCCGCAGCAGGGCGAGTAGGTACGGTGCGTAACCGTATAGGTGCCTGGCAGGTTGAAAGCAGGCTGCACAGTCTGTGTCGTAGGACCGGAGATAGGGGCAGCGGCTCCCCCGAAGTCCCAGAGGTAGTTTGCCGCCCCAGCCAAGCTACTGGTAAAAGTAACCTGATCGCCTAAGCAAACTGTATCGCGGCTCTGCGTGAAGGTGGGATTTGTGCCGCTGCCATCATCCCGGATATCCAGAAAGTCGTAATAGACATAGTTTTGTCCATTAGCGACGAGGGAGAGGTTTTTGCGACCGAGGGTAATGTAGCGAGTAGTGACGGTATCGCCAGTAGCGGTGGGAGGATTGCTACCCGGTCCAAAGAACCAGACTAAATATCCAGAAGCATCGGTCCAGACTTTGACTTCACGGTCGGTGCAGCCGGTATATTGGACAAAGATTTTCGGCTCATCGGGGGAGCGAAAAGTCGCAATGGTTGGAGCGATACTGCCGGAGGAGGTGAAAAAGTCCTGGGCGAGTCCGGCGGCGCCCTGTCCGCCGTTACCGCCGTTGCCGCCGTTGCCGCCTGCGCCGCCATTACCACCGTAGCCGATGTCGCAAGCACTGGGT
>CAZZMF010000227.1:0-3000 GCA_964655255.1 uncultured Sphingobacteriaceae bacterium | reverse complement strand
CCCCCAGCGAGTATTTGTATTTCTGCGCCCGTCCAGACGGCTCAGGCTATCATGACTTCTCTAAATCGTATTCCGAGCACCAGATAAAGGCTCGCGCTTACCAAAAAGCCCTAAACCGATGGCTCGCCCAGAAAAAGTAAATCCGGCTATCTGGCAAGTGCCCCATGAGGTGCGGCTGCGGGTACGGTATGCCGAGACCGACCAGATGGGGGTCGTGTATTATGCACATTATGGGGTTTACTGTGAGGTTGCCCGCACCGAATGGCTGCGGCGCTTGGGCATGACCTATGCAGAAATGGAGGCGCACATGGGGGTTATGCTTCCTGTGCGCCGATTCACCATCACTTATCATCGTCCGGCGCGGTACGATGACGAACTGCGCATTCTCACTTGGCTGGGTGAGGAGCCCGGGACCCGACTACTTTTTCAGCATCGCATCCTGCGAGAAGAGGAGCTTCTGGCAGAAGCCGAAGTACTTTTGATTTTCGTGGACAAAAAAACATGGCGTCCATGTCGTCCGCCCGAAGCGTTCTATGAGGCGCTGGCTTTGGCGAATAATCGTTAGAGTGGCGACGCTTCGGCTGCCCGGCTTTAGAGTGCGGATTGGCACGGTGGCGGTTCTCTTCTGGCGCAATATCACGCATCCGTCCTTCACGCTGCGGGGTAGCGCCATGGCTTTCAGCTTTTTCTTTGCTCTCTTTCCCGGGCTGCTTTTCGCGCTTCTCTGGCTGAGTTATCTGCCTTTTGAGCAGTTTGATGCCCTGCTTCAAAATCAACTCGGCGATATTCTCCCACCTCCCGTATACACCCTCGTCCAAGAGGTCGTCTTCAAAGAAGTATATAGCCGAAAAAACTGGACGCTGCTCTCTACCTCTCTGGTATTAGCGCTCTACTCGCTCTGGCAGGGTATGCTGACCATGCTACGAGCATTTATGCATGATGACATGCCGCAGTCTCCCTTTTGGGTTTTATGGTTGCGGGCGCTTTGGCTGGTGTTTTTCCTTCTGCTACTTATTAGCGCCAATCTCACCTTTACCTTCGTGCGCGACCGGCATCTCTCGGCGTGGCTCTCTCTGCTTTTGCATTCGCCAGTGGGAAAGGGCGTAGAGGTACTTTTGGGAATCGGAAAGTTTATCCTCCTCTTTCTCATCGTCAGCGCAGCGATAGAAGTGATGTACCGAGCGGGCATGCCTAAACGCAGCCTGCCATATATCCTTTCGCCGGGGGCAGTGGTGGCGACTTTTTTGATGGGGGCAGCTGTCAAGCTCCTTTGGTGGTACTTCCTCGCTGTGGCAAACTTTAGTCGCTTTTATGGGAGCATCGCTGCGGTGATAGCGCTCATGGTATGGTTCTACTGGCTCTCTATCGTGCTGCTGGTAGGCTTTGAGGTCAACTACAGCCTGTACCGCTCGCTTATCAAAACGAAAGATAGCTCTTGAAGCGTTATGTTTGCCGTATGCCGACCATCTACATAGATGGACGCCCGTATGAATACGAGCGCCCCGGCAAGCTCCTCCAATACTGCTTGGAGCACGGGATAGAAATACCGTATTTCTGCTACCATCCTGCGATGAGCATCCCCGCCAACTGCCGAATGTGCCTGGTAGAAACGGGACTTCCCCTCAAAGACCGTCAGACTGGCGAATATCTCCGTGAGCCCGACGGTTCTCTCAAAATCGCTTGGGGGCCCAAACCCACGCCAGCTTGCACGACTGATTTAGTGCCTGATCTGCATGTACGCACGCATCGCTCTTCCGAGACCGTGCGCAAGACCCAACAAGCCGTACTGGAATTCATCCTCATCAATCACCCGCTGGATTGTCCCATCTGCGACCAAGCTGGTGAATGCCCCCTGCAAATCTGGACTTATAAGTACGGTCCAGAAGGTTCGCGCTTTGAGGAAGAAAAAGTCCATAAGCCCAAACGCATCCGCCTCGGACCGAGGGTAATACTGGATGCGGAAAGGTGCATCAACTGCACCCGATGCGTGCGCTTCACCCAAGAAATATCCAAGACGCATCAGCTAACCATCATCGAGCGTGGCAATAAGAACTATCCTGCCACGGCGGATGGGCAGCCCTTTGACGACCCTTATTCCCTCAATACTGTGGATATATGCCCAGTGGGGGCGCTCACCAGTGCAGATCACCGCTTCAAAGCACGCCCATGGGAGATGAACTACACACCTACCATCTGTACAGGCTGTGCTCGCGGCTGCAACGCTTATGTCTGGATACGCGATAATCTCGTCATGCGCTTGACCCCTCGCAAAAATCTGGACATCAATCAATACTGGCTTTGCGACGAAGGGCGCCTGGACTACAAAAAGTACAACGAACGGCGTCTCTCCGGCATGTACCAGGGCGGCGAAGTGCCGGTGAGTTGGGAGGAGGGTATGCCCGCACTCGCTCAGCTGCTCCAAAAGCATCAGGGACACGTGCTTTTTGTGGGGTCGGCTTATGCCAGCGTAGAAACGCTTTATGTACTCAAAGCCCTGGCAGAAAAAGTCTCTCCCGAAGCGCCGCTGCACTTCGTACCGCATGATATGCCGGGGTGGGGGGACGAGCTTTTGCGAGTAGATGACCGCACCCCTAACCGCAAAGGCGCCGAAGCTTTAGGCTATACGGCGGCTTCGGTAGAGGAGATTCTTGGGCTCTTGGGCACAGGGCGTTATCGCCTGCTCTATTGGGTCGAAGACGATGCGGCGTTAGAAGCGCTTCTGTCCCAGCTCCCCGAAGGCATAGAAGTCGTAGCGCATCTTTATCAGCATATCCAAGGTATGGAACGCTTAAGTTGGGCGCTGCCTGCTGCGACGCATTTAGAGAGCTTCGGCACGTATGTAAATGTCCAGGGCATTGCGCAAACTGTACAGCCGGCGCGCCAGTGGCTTCAAATGACCCCTCAGGACTGGTTCTATATGTCAAAAAGTCGCTTAGATGCCGCTGGACAAGCGGTAGATCGCTGGCGCCACCCTATACACATTCCTGACTGCCTCCCAAA
>CAZZMF010000226.1:0-3003 GCA_964655255.1 uncultured Sphingobacteriaceae bacterium | reverse complement strand
CCGTACGGACCGATAGAACGGGCGTTTCCGTATCTGTCGCGACGGGCAGAGGAAAACTCCAGCTTATCTGACCAGAGTGGGCGAGAACTGCGCTGGGTAGCGGCGGAGTTAGCTCGGCGACGGGAGAGATGAGGGAAAGCCGTATGGGGTAGGATGTTTGTATTTTGCTAAGGGGGCGGAGCGGCGGCGCCGAAGGCGCCGCCGCTCCGCCCTCAAAAAACAAAGAACGCTCCACTTTGATATGACAATCACTCTGCCATTTTGTCAGCGGTGCGCCTTTTGTGGAAAAGTCCCGCATGAACTGGAACCAATTCACCGTGCGGGCGCAAGAGGCGATCCAGCACGCGGCTGAGATCGCCCAAGGGCACGCCCATAGTACCGTGGAAAGCGGACATTTACTGCTTTCCCTTCTGGAAAAAGACGAGGCGCTCACGCCTTTTCTCATCCAAAAAGTCGGTGCCAATCCGACTTACCTCAAACAGCAAGCCCAGAAGTGGCTCAACGAACAACCTAAGCTAACGGGACCGGCGGGCACGCCTGGGATTGGACCTACGCTGAATGAAGTTTTACAGCGGGCTTTGAGCCATGCCGCTCGCCTCAAAGACGCCTATGCCAGCGTAGAGCACCTTTGGCTTGGTCTCGCCGAAGGTAAAGATGCCATTGCTCGCCTACTCAAAGACCAGGGGGTCAGTTCTGACGCGCTGCAAAAAGCCATTCAAGAGCTGCGCGGCGGACGAAAAGTAACCGACCCCTCCGCCGAAGAGAAGTTCAACGCGCTCCAACGGTATGCCGTAGACCTTACCGACATGGCGCGCAAAGGCAAGTTAGACCCGGTCATCGGACGGGATGAAGAGATACGCCGTACCTTACAGATTTTGGCGCGGCGCACTAAAAATAATCCTGTTCTGATTGGGCATCCTGGGGTAGGGAAGACTGCTATCGTAGAGGGGATTGCCCAGCGCATCGCACTTGGCGATGTGCCCGAGAACCTCAAAAACAAGCGCATTTTCGCCCTGGACATGGCGGCGCTCTTAGCTGGTGCTATGTATCGGGGGCAGTTTGAAGAGCGGCTCAAGGCGGTCGTCCAAGAAGTCGTCCAAGCCGAAGGTTCAATCATTCTCTTCATAGACGAGCTACATAACCTCATCGGCGCAGGTAAAGCCGAAGGCGCTATGGACGCCGGCAACATCCTAAAGCCCGCCCTCGCCCGAGGCGAACTGCGCGTGATTGGAGCGACGACTTTGGACGAGTACCAGAAATACATAGAAAAAGACAAAGCCTTAGAGCGCCGCTTCCAACCTGTCTATGTGGATGAACCGAGCGTGGAAGAGACTATTTCTATCTTGCGCGGGCTAAAAGAGCGCTATGAAGTGCATCACGGCATTCGCATCACCGATGAAGCCATCGTCGCCGCCGCCGAACTGTCCCACCGTTATATTAGCGACCGCTTCCTGCCGGATAAAGCCATAGACCTGATAGACGAAGCGGCTGCGCGCCTGCGCTTAGCCATAGACTCGCTTCCCGAACCTTTAGATGAACTGGAAAGGCGCATTCGTCAGCTGGAGGTGGAGCGCGAAGCCCTCAAAATAGAGAAAGACGACCGCAAAGTCGCTGAACTGAGTCGTCAGCTTGAAGATTTGTACAAAAAGCGGCAAGACTTACGATCGCAGTGGGAAGCAGAGAAAGCCCTATTGAGCGAAATCCGCGAGACGCGGGAGGAGATTGACCAGCTGCGCACAGAAGCGGAGTATGCCGAGCGTCAGATGGACTGGGGCAAAGCCGCAGAAATCCGATACGGGCGCATCCCAGCGGCTGAGAAAAAAATAGACGAACTCACTCAGCGTTTGAATGCGCTTGCTGAGAGCGGTCAGCGCCTGCTCCGGGAGGAAGTCACTGCTGAAGATATTGCGGCAGTGGTGAGCCGTTGGACGGGCATTCCCGTCTCTAAGATGCTCCAGTCTGAGCGCGAAAAGCTCCTGAACCTGGAGAAACTCCTACACGAGCGGGTCGTTGGACAAGATGAGGCGATTCGGGCGGTGGCTAATGCGATTCGTCGCAGCCGCGCAGGGTTCCAAGACCCTAATCGCCCCATTGGGTCTTTTCTCTTTATTGGTCCCACCGGCGTCGGTAAGACTGAGCTTGCCAAAGCCCTTGCCGAAGCCCTCTTCAACTCCGAACAAGCGATGGTGCGCATTGACATGTCCGAGTATCAGGAGAAGCATTCTGTGAGCCGCCTTATCGGTGCGCCTCCCGGTTATGTGGGCTACGAAGAGGGCGGACAACTCACCGAAGCCATTCGCCGGCGCCCCTACAGTGTGATCCTCTTAGATGAGATTGAGAAAGCCCATCCCGATGTCTTCAACATCCTCCTCCAAGTTCTGGACGATGGGCGCCTCACGGACAGCAAAGGCAGGGTCGTCAACTTCAAAAATACCCTCATCATCATGACCTCCAATATCGGTGCACATCTCATCATGGACCGCTTGACAGACATTAGCGCAGCTGATAAGGAAGAGACGATGCAGACCTTACGCAAAGAGATCATGGAACTGCTCAAGCGGGGCTTCCGACCAGAGTTTTTGAACCGCATAGATGAGATAGTGCTCTTTGAGCCGCTCACTCAAGACCTACTGCGCCAGATTGTAGAACTTCAGCTGAGGCAGGTGCAACGGCGCTTGGAAGACCAAAACATCACTCTGGAATGGGAGCCGGATGTGGTAGATTATCTATCGGAAGTGGGGTACGATGTGCAGTTTGGGGCGCGCCCGCTCAAGCGCGCTATCCAGCAGCTTATTCTGAATCCCCTTGCCGAGAAGCTGCTGCGAGGTGAAGTGCCGGCTGGCGGAGGCGTACTCTTGCGCCAAGTGGATGGGGTGATCTTTTTCACCCCTGTCGCAGTGGTTCAGCCCGAGGTGTAAAGGTGCAGCAGCATGAGAGGGGCTCGGTTTTGGGTGTGCGGCGGCGCCGAAGGCGCCGCCGCACACTACTTTCTCTCTTCTCTAC
>CAZZMF010000225.1:0-3028 GCA_964655255.1 uncultured Sphingobacteriaceae bacterium | reverse complement strand
GTGTAGAAAGCCGGCGCCAACTACTGGACTTAGCACAGTTCTGCGGGATGTGGGCGTTCATGTGCTGCGGGGCGGGGCGTTCAAGGCACGGACTTCGCCTTATTCCTTTCAAGGGGAAGGGCAGGCAGCTCTGGAGTGGCTCTTAGAAGCCCGCGCCCTAACCGGACTGCCCCTCTGTGTAGAAGTCGTCAGCGAAAGCCACTTAGAACTATACGAGTCCATAGATGTACTCCAGATAGGCGCCCGCAACATGGACGACTATTGGCTTCTCAAAGCAGTCGGCGCTACTCATAAGCCCGTACTCCTCAAGCGGAATCCCCAAGCCACTATTGAAGAGTGGCTTTTAGCAGCAGAATACCTGCTCCTCCATGGAGCGCCGTGGGTACTGCTTACAGAGCGCGGCATAAGAACTTTTGAGCGTACGCTGCGTTATACGCTGGATGTGGGAGCGATTCCGGTGGTTCAGGAGCGGACGCGCTTGCCTGTGATAGCGGATCCTTCGCATGCGGCGGGGCAGTGGCGCTATGTGCATGCTTTGGGCTTAGCGGCTGTAGGTGTGGGAGCCGAGGGGCTTATCGTAGAGGTGCATAATGATCCCCTTCAAGCCCGTTCAGATGCTGCCCAGCAACTCACAATAGAACAGTTTGCGGCGCTGTATGCTCAAGCCAATGCTCTCTTTGAAGCCCGCTCAAGGCACTTGTCTCAGCCAATCTAAGCCAACTTTCAGCAAGTGACGCATCGCTTCTTCTGGAGGAATGCCACCATTCTGGTAGATAGTTTCCCCCCGTCCGCGGTGCGCGACTCCTAAACACAACGCCCCCGCTTCATGCCCCAAAAGCTGCGCCAAGTAATACAAGGGGGCAGTCTCCATCTCTATGTTTTCTGTTTTATGCCCTTCGTATGAGAAGCCTGCCAGCCACTGCGGTAGTTCTGGAAACTGCGCCTGATGCCGTATAGAGCGCCCCTGCGGTGCAAAGAAGCCTGGCGCACTATAGGTGATACCTATAACGATCCCAAGGCGACTGGCATCCCTTTCACAGCAACTCTGGAAATAGGGAGAAGCAGCCACCCCATACCATGGCAACTCTCTATTTGTTTTCGTCTGCCAGTATTGCCTTAGGGCATTTGTGAGCGGTTTATCTTCTGCCCCCGCATAAAACATCGGAAG
Source organism: uncultured Sphingobacteriaceae bacterium (assembly GCA_964655255.1). Classification (GTDB taxonomy): domain Bacteria; phylum Bacteroidota; class Bacteroidia; order SpSt-205; family SpSt-205; genus SpSt-205. The sequence continues at coordinate 1,860 of CAZZMF010000225.1, read as the reverse complement.
TGTATCGGTACCCACTGCCCATTTGCTAAATACGATCGTACCCAGCGGGCGCTCTTCCTGCAGAAGCCCACTGGTGCCGATACGCAAAAAGTAGAGCTTTTTTTGTGTAGGGAATGGAGCGCCACGGCTTAGGTCTATGTTATGCACCGCATCCAGTTCTATCAAGGCGATCTCCGTATTATCAGCGCCGATACCCGTGCCAAGGACTGTGATGAGAGAACCTTTATAAGTGCCTGTGATCCAAGTAAACTCCCGATTGCCGCCGCGATGGAGGATTTGGTCAAATAAGGGTTCGCATAAAGCGACTCGCCCGGGGTCTCCTACCAGCATGCAGCGATGAGAGACTTCGCCTGGGCGAATAGCTAAATGATACAGAGACCCATCCGGACGCAAAGGAAGCTCGCTCGGCTTCATAAAGCGAAGTTAGCACATAACCAGAGTATCTGGCGGCGTGTGGGGTATTATGAAGGGGGTGGTAGGCACGGGCTTGTATTTCAGCGGATGGAGGCGAGTAAGAGCGACTATCTTTGCTGCGGTGGAAACCCCAGCCCAAGTCCGCGCCCGACGCCGCCGCTGGTGGCGCGAGCTTTTTATTGCCTTAGGTGTCATACTTTTTCTGCGCACTTTCATTGTGGAGGCGTTTTTGATTCCGACCAGTTCTATGGAGCGGACTTTACTGGCGTGGGACTTGGTCTTTGTGAGCAAGCTCCATTACGGACCGCGCCTACCGATGGTGCCGCTGGCGATTCCCTTCATTCACAATCGTATTCCATTTACGGGTATCCCGTCTTATCTGGACTGGATCGTCCTGCCTTATAAGCGCTTGCCGGGCTTCAAACCTATCCAGCGAGGAGATATTATTGTCTTCAACTATCCCGCCGATGACATCATGCCCAATAGCCCAGAACTCGGACCCGTGGATATTCCCAGCATGAAAGAAAACTACGTCAAGCGCTGCGTTGGCGTACCAGGCGACACGGTGGAGATACGGATGGGGGAACTTTACATCAACGGCAAGCCCGCTTACCATCCTCGCTATGTCCAAGAGCGCTACAAGGTCATCACACGCGGTACGCCTCTGACTTATCGGGTGCTGAAACATTACGGCTTTCGTCCCCTCGGCAGTTCTAATCAAAACTGGGCGGTCATAGACGACAAAACCTACATCTTAGATATGCCCCGCTACCTGGCAGAAGAGTTTTTTCGGAAGTTTTCTGAAGCCATAGACACCTTCTATCGGCTGGTGGATACGGTTGGGCACTTTGTGCCGCAGGTGTATCCTCACGATACGACCTTCCGTTGGAATCTGGATAACTGGGGTCCCTTTTACCTGCCCAAAAAAGGCGACCGCATTTTACTTACCCCTCAAAATCTCATCCTCTATCGCCGCCTTATAGAAGCGTATGAAGGGCACAAAGTCAGTACAGTGGCTGGACAGCCGTATGTGTATATAGACGGCAAGCCGCAGCAGGAATACACTTTCTCCCAGAACTACTACTTCGCTATGGGGGACAATCGGTATAACTCATTAGATGGGCGCTTCTGGGGACCGGTGCCTGAAGACCATATTGTAGGCAAGCCTGTGTTTGTGCTTCTCTCCATAGAAAACTGGAAACCGCGATGGGAGCGATTTCTCCGAGCCGTACAATAGCCGAAAGAGCTGGCATAGAAGCTCAGGAATATGAGCGTATCCTTGCCCTCTTAGGGCGTGAGCCTACCCCCGTGGAGGTGTGGTTATTTTCTGCTTTATGGAGTGAGCACTGTAGCTACAAAAGTTCGCTTGTACATCTGCGGCGGCTGCCTCGGCGGGGAGAGCGAAGCCTACGCACGGCAGGCGAAGAGAACGCAGGAGTTTTGGAT
>CAZZMF010000224.1:0-3037 GCA_964655255.1 uncultured Sphingobacteriaceae bacterium | reverse complement strand
CTCTCCTTAGAAGAAATAGTGCTAAATCATGAAAATGACATTCCAAACACTTTCTCACTTCGGTGCAGGAAGTTCTTTACTTCTTTGGAGAAGGAAAAGCCGCTCCTCGGGCTTCTTGACCCAATAGTGTTTGCGGGCGTAATACTGTTGTGTGTATCGGTCAGAGAGGAGGGCAGTTTCTTCGGCTTTGAGTCGTTGGATTTGCGTCTGGTAAAACTCATACTGGGCTTGCATTTGTTGCAGCCGGACACTGAGGCGGTATTGCTGCCACCAGCTATGGGCATCCAAGATAGCTATCCATAAAAGGGCTGCTACAGTTATCCAGAGATAGGGGCTATGCAGCCACCGCCATGCTGGTTTAGAGCCCATATCGTGCGCTACTGCCGAGTTCTTCTTCTATGCGCAGGAGTTGATTGTATTTGGCGATGCGGTCGGTACGGCTGAGGGCGCCAGTTTTGATTTGTCCGGCGTTTACGGCTACTGCCAGGTCTGCAATAAAGGTATCTTCTGTCTCTCCGCTACGATGACTGATGATGGTACGATATCCTGCCCGTTGTGCCATTTGGATGACGTCGAGGGTCTCGGTGAGCGTGCCGATTTGATTGAGTTTGATGAGGATGGCGTTGGCGGTGTCGCTGCGAATACCTTGGAGCAACCGACCGGGATTGGTAACGAAGAGATCATCGCCCACCAATTGAACTTTTTCGCCGATGCGACGCGTGAGTTCTGCCCATCCTTCCCAATCCTCTTCGGCGAGCGGATCCTCTATGGAGAAGATGGGATATTGGCGTACCCAGCTTTCCCAGAGGCTAATCATCTGGTCGGTGGTAAGCGCTTCGCCGGTGGATTTGAAGCGGCGATAGCGATGAGTTTGGGGATCATACCATTCAGTAGCGGCTACATCTAAGGCGAGGCTGATTTCTTTGCCTGGCGTGAAGCCTGCCTTTTCTATTGCCAGTAAGATAAGCTCTATGGCTTCGGTATTATCTCGTAGGGCAGGGGCGAAGCCCCCTTCATCGCCCACGTTGGTGGAGAGTCCCTGTGATTTGAGAATTTGCTTGAGGGCGTGAGAAACCGCTGCAGCCCATTCCAGGGCTTGGGTGAAAGTCTTTGCGCCCACTGGCATAATCATAAATTCCTGCACATCTAAGGGGTTATCGGCATGTTTGCCGCCGTTGAGGATATTCAGGAGAGGCACTGGTAGCTTATGGGCAGCGGTACCGCCTAAGTACCGATACAGAGGCAGTCCCACAGCTTGTGCGGCGGCGCGTGCCGCCGCAAGCGACACCGCCAGAATAGCATTAGCCCCTAAACGCGATTTATTGGGGGTGCCATCTAACTCTATCAGACGGGCATCTATGGCTCGCTGGTCCAAGCCCGACATGTCCACCAAGGCTGGACGAATCGTCTCATGAATATGCGCCACCGCTTGACGCACACCTTTGCCAGCAAATCGGGGCGCTCCTTCGTCGCGCAACTCCCAGGCTTCATACGATCCACGGGAAGCCCCAGCGGGCACTGCCGCTCGTCCAACATGATCGGTGTCTAAAATGACTTCGGCTTCTACGGTAGGGATGCCTCGGGAATCCAAAATCTCCCGCGCTCGTACATCTACAATCCACGGCATGCGCAAACCTACGAAGCTAGCCGCAGAAAAACTCGTAGCTTTGCGCCCATGGAGCGCACGCTCGGACTCATCAAGCCAGATGCCATAGCCGCTGGATACACGGGGAAAATCTTAGACCACATCCTCCAGGCCGGCTTTCACCTCAAGGCTCTCAAAATGCTACAACTTTCCCGTTCCCAAGCAGAAGCCTTTTATGCAGTGCATCGGGAGCGACCATTTTTTGCGGATTTGGTGGAGTTTATGACCTCAGGACCGATTGTGGCTTTCGTGATAGAGAAAGAGAATGCTGTCGCTGCCTATCGCGAACTGATGGGGGCTACGGACCCTAAAAAAGCCGCCCCGGGTACGCTTCGTGCGCTGTACGGGCAAAATATAGAGCGCAACGCCGTCCATGGGTCTGATAGCCCGGAGAATGCTCGGCGAGAGATAGCTTTCTTTTTCAGTGAGTTAGAACTCCTTCCAAGCTCAGTTTCTGTAGCGGCTGTGGTATGACTCCTTTCACTCTCATGCAAGAGCTGGGGCACCAGCAGGTAGTTTTTTGCCACGATGAGGCGGTTGGACTACGTTCTATCATTGCCATTCATGACACTACGCTTGGACCAGCCTTAGGGGGCGTGCGCTTCTGGCCCTATGCCTCTGAGGAGGAAGCGCTTGTAGATGTGCTTCGGCTCTCTCGGGGCATGACTTATAAAGCTGCCATTAGTGGACTCAATCTTGGAGGGGGAAAAGCTGTCATTATCGGCGACCCGCTGCAGATAAAGTCTGAGGCGCTTTTGCGACGCTTTGGGCAGTTTGTGGAGAGTTTAGGCGGGCGTTATATCACTGCCGAAGATATGGGGGTCTCCGTTCGAGACATGGAATACATTCGCATGGAAACCACTTATGTCACAGGTCTTCCGGAGGAGATGGGTGGGAGTGGAGACCCTTCGCCTGTGACCGCTTATGGAGTTTATCTTGGCATGAAAGCCGCGTGGAAAAAGCTTACGGGCACCGATTCGCTCAAAGGCGTCAAAGTACTTGTTCAAGGCCTTGGTAAAGTGGGCATGGCGTTGGTAGAGCGCCTTCATGCCGAAGGGGCTCAGATTTATGCCACGGACTTGTCTGCTGCGCAGCTTGAGGCAGCACAAGCCCAATATGGTGTGCATCCCGTCTCCCCCGATTCGTGGTTTGCGCATCCGGTGGACATCTTGGCGCCATGCGCCCGGGGCGGCATCTTAAACGCCGAAACTATTCCTCAACTTCGCTGTGCGGTTATCGCTGGCTCTGCTAACAATCAGCTCGCCGATGAGAAAGCCGATAGCTATCGCCTCATGGATAGGGGTATTTTGTACGCGCCCGACTTTCTCATCAACGCCGGCGGGCTTATCAACGTCTATACGGAACTGGAAGGATACAGTCGCAATCGTGCGT
>CAZZMF010000223.1:0-3046 GCA_964655255.1 uncultured Sphingobacteriaceae bacterium | reverse complement strand
GAGAATGCGTAAAGTGTGCCGCTGAGTTTGACGCACCCATTCGTTACCTTCTCGCATGAGCGCCCGAATAGCCGTCGGTGCCGTGTAGAATATCGTTACGCCGTATTTATCCACTATCTCCCAGTACCGGGCGGGCGTCGGATACGCCGGCGTCCCTTCAAAGAGCACCACCGTCGCCCCCTGTGAAAGTGGTCCGTACACGATATAGGTATGCCCAGTGATCCACCCCACGTCCGCTGTGCAGAAGTAAATATCCTCAGGTCTATAGTCAAATACCAGCCGAAAGGTATGAGCGGCGTAGGTAAGGTAGCCGCCAGTGGTATGGAGGAGGCCTTTGGGTTTGCCTGTGGAGCCAGAGGTGTATAAGATGAAAAGGGGTTGTTCAGCTTCCATCGCAGGGGCTTCTGTGAAGGGGTCCGCAGTATCCCGCAGAGGGCTATACTCTATATCCCTTTCAGGATGCAGAGGCACTTGGGCACCTGTGCGGCGAATAAGGAGTACCTTTTGGACAGAGGGGGCGTGAGCGACAGCCATATCGGCTTGGGCTTTGAGGGGAATGGTCTTTCCGCCCCGGCGTCCTTCATCAGCAGTGATGAGTAGCTTGGCTTCGGCATCTCGAAGGCGTCCAGCAAGGGCTTCCGCTGAAAATCCCCCAAAGACCACGGTATGAATAGCGCCTATGCGCGCACATGCGAGCATCGCGATGACCGCTTCGGGAATCATGGGGAGGTAGATAGCGACTCGGTCGCCCTTTTGTATGCCGAGGGCATGCAACACCCCAGCAAAGCGCTGTACCTCCGCCAGCAGCTCCCGATAGGTCAAACGCCGTCCGGCTTCGGTAGGGTCATCTGGCTCCCAAATCAGAGCTAACCGTTCCGGCGTCTGGGCAGCGTGTCTATCCACGCAGTTATAAGCGGCATTTAGAGCGCCGTCAGCAAACCACCGAATATACACATCGGGAGGCGTGAAGCTATACTCGCCTTCCTGCGTCGGAAAGCGCACCCAGTCCAAGAGATGCGCTCTCTCTAACCAGTAAGATGCCATGCCCCTAATATACATCGCATGCGCCCTCAAAGGAAGGGCATGCAGTGGGATAAGGCGCGTATCTTTGACAAGCTATGAGCAGCGCGACAGCGCCTCGCCCTAAGTGGCTTCGCGTCAAGCTCCCTTCTGGGGAAAACTACCGCTTCGTTCGGCAAGTTATTGATACATACAAGCTTCATACGGTCTGCGAGAGCGCCCACTGTCCCAATATGGGTGAATGTTGGGGCGCTGGCACCGCTACTTTCATGATCCTCGGCAATATCTGTACTCGCTCTTGTGGGTTTTGTGCCGTGATAACAGGACGCCCCACAGAACTGGACTGGGAAGAGCCCGAACGCGTCGCCGAAGCCGTAGAGCGTATGCAGCTCAAGCACTGTGTGATTACTTCTGTCAATCGCGATGAGCTCAAAGACGGTGGGGCAGAAATCTGGGCACGCACCATACGCGCCATTCGTCAGCGCATGCCAGAGACGACGATCGAAGCGCTACTGCCTGACTTCAAAGGCAACTGGGATGCCCTCTATCGCGTCTTGGAAGAGAAGCCCGATGTCGTTTCCCACAATATGGAGACTGTCAAAAGGCTCTATCGCCAAGTGCGTCCCCAAGCGAAGTACGAGCGCAGTCTGGAGCAGATTCGCCGTACGAAGGAAGCCGGTCTGCGCACCAAGTCCGGCGCCATGCTTGGGCTGGGAGAGACCCATGAGGAGGTCGTAGAACTCATGCGCGACCTTGTAGATAACGGTTGTGATGTGCTCACACTGGGACAATATCTCCAGCCGACGCCTGCGCACCTGCCCGTAGTGCGTTTTGTTCCGCCGGAGGAGTTTGAGGCGTATATCTCGTTGGGGCTCTCCATGGGCTTTGACTATGTGGAAAGCGGTCCGCTGGTGCGCTCGTCCTACCATTCAGAGCGTCATGTGAAGCCTCGTCAGCAAAGATGAGCTTTTTAGCGCCGGGTTTTCTGTGGGGGCTACTGGCATTAGCCGTGCCAGTGATTGTGCATTTTTTCTACCTACGGCGCGCCCGAAAGTATGAGTTTTCCCAAGCTGCCCTCGTAGAACGGCTCCGTCAAGCCAGTCGCCCCTACTTACGATTGCGGCACTGGATACTGCTGATGCTGCGACTGGCAATCGTGACGGTGATTGTGATGCTTTTTGCGCGTCCTAAGGTCGGACAGGCGCTTCCCCTCCCCAATCAAGGCGCCTCGGTGGTAGTGATACTGGATGTTTCGCCCTCCATGACGCCCATCTTTGACCAAGCGAAAGCCCTACTCACCAAAGCCCTCGCCCAAGATCCGCCATCTTATGAATATCGCCTATTTACGACGGACAGCTATCTCCCCAAAGGCGGCTTCGTCAGCTTGCGCCTTCTTACTGAACGCCTGCAGAGCGTGCGTCCCGCTTCTATGGGGTATCCCATCGGGGCTTTTCTGGAGAGGTATGATCTCCTTTTCTCGGAGGCGCAGTTCCCCAACCGTAAAGTGTATATCGTATCCGATTTTCAGCGCACTTCGGTAGGAGATCTGTCTCGGCTCACTAAAAAAGTCTCTGGCGAGATTGTATTGATACCGGTAGCGTCTTCTCTGGAAGCGAATGCCTACATAGACTCTGTCGCCAGTTGGCGCACAACCACCGAATGGAGAGTGCGATTTCGGCTAGCGGGTGAAGCAGGACGCCTTTACACCGTCCAAGTCGGCGACAAGACGCGTTCTCTCCTGCCCGGCATCTATGAAGAAGCCCTTCCCCTCACAGCGACACAAGTCACCCTGAGCATAAAAGGCGATGGGCTTGACTTTGATAACCTCGTCGTAGGCGGCTTACATGATCCATATCTACATCGGGTTGGTTGGTCGGCGCCCTTAGGAGAGCCTTTTCTACGCCTGCATCGCCTACTGGGCATCACCCCTGTAACCGTGCGCTCTGCGGAAGACTGGGCAGATTTAGCCATCTACATCGGAGAACTGCACAAACTGCCCGAAGCTGTGGCGCCTTGGGTTGCTGAG
>CAZZMF010000222.1:0-3055 GCA_964655255.1 uncultured Sphingobacteriaceae bacterium | reverse complement strand
AAAGCCAGCAGAATGGCAGCGACATTAACGGCGAGGCGCAGACCGTCTGCGGCGCCTTGGGCTAAGGCTTCCAGCAGGTTAGCGGGGCGAGCGGACGGCGGCAAGCTTAGGGGCTTCGCATGGACACTCGGATCCGTCTCTGGAAGAATCAGTTTAGCGAAAATCAGTGCCGCTGGGGCATTCATCACCGAAGCCGCCATGAGGTGCAGCGCAAACTTCTGGCGAAGAAGGGGGTCATTGCCCCCTAAGAACCCCACGTAAGCCGCCAGTACGCCCCCAGCCAGCGTCGCCATCCCGCCTACCATGATAGCCAATAGCTCCGACCGCGAAAGCCCACTGATAAAAGGTCGTATGAGCAGGGGAGCTTCGGTTTGTCCTAAGAATATGTTTGACGCCACACACAAGCTCTCTGGTCCAGAAGTGCCCAGCGTGCGGCGCATCACCCAGGCCGCGCCCCGCACGACGAGTTGTAAAACTCCCAGGTAATACAGTGCAGCGGTGAGCGCCGAGAAAAAGATAATGGTTGGTAGAACTTGCAACACAAAGATGAACCCAAAAGTCTGGCTGTATTCTGGACGAACGAGATTACCGAAGAGGAACTCCGCCCCTGCGTGAGAGAAATCCAGTACCCGTACGAAAGCTCGGCTGAGATATTCAAAAATCGTTCGGGCGAAGGGTACTTTGAGCACGAGCCAACCGACGCCTGCTTGTAATAGGAGCCCTCCCAGTAGCACGCGCCACATGATGGGGCGCCGTCGCTCCGCAAAAGCCCAGGCGATAAAGAGCAAGATAGGTATGCCAAGGAGGGCTTGCATTAGTTTTCGGGCTCGTCCTCACGGGAACTGAGCTTCCGCAATTCATCACGCAAGCGCGCAGCAGTCTCGTAGTCTTCTCGAGCCAGAGCTTCCTCTAAAAGCCGTTCTAACTCTTCGCGGGTAGTGCCGCTTCGCCTGGGGGGACGGGAAGAAGAGGTCAGAGATTCTTCAAGGGACTCTTCTTCGTCGGCGAGGGGCTGCCCCGCTGTGACTAAAACTTCCTCTTCGCAGAAGATGGGTGCATTTGCTCGCAGCGCCAAGGCAATCCCATCACTTGGACGGCAATCTACGGCGATTTCCCGCCCATCCCGCTCTAAAACTAAATGCGCAAAAAATGTAGAGTCTTGCAAACGGTCTATGACCACTTCCACCAAAGTCACATCTAACTCCCGCAGCGTATTGATAAAAAGGTCATGAGTGAGAGGGCGTGGATGCTTGATGTTTTCTAACTCAATATTGATGGCGTGGGCTTCAGGAAAGCCAATAACGATAGGGAGACGGCGCGAACCATGCCTTTCCCGTAGCATTACGACGAAGGCGTTGTATGGTTCCGTTGGAGAGCGGCTCAGACCCGCTACCTCCATCTCCACCTTGGACATCTCGTCAAAGGTACAAAAAGCCCAAAGCTAATGGGCAGCATGGTTTGCGATTGAGATGGATTGTGCGTAGTTTGCGAGGGTGCGACGTGTTATTTGGTTTATCTCAAGCCTACTGTATCTCAGCGCTCAAGTGCTACCCGACACGATAGAGGCTGGGCGTTGGGAGCTTCAGTTAGAGGATCAAGCCGAACAAGCACCGGAAGGGATAGACTGGACGCAGTTAGCGGATATTTATGAAGACTTAGTGCGGCGCCCCGTTGACCTCAACCGGGCTTCGGATGAAGCGCTTTTGCGTGTGCCGGGAATGACGCCGCAGTTGGTCAAAGCCCTTCGCGCCCACCAGGCAAAATATGGTCCCCTGCTATCTATCTATGAGCTACAAGCGATTCCGGGCTTTACGGAGGCGGTTTTTCGTACTATCCGCCCGTACATCACGGTGCGTCCCGCCACGCAGGTAGATATAGGGGAAGGCGTTCGGCAGTTTCCCAGGCTTTCTCAGGTGAAAGAAGCGGCACGCTTCACCTTCATCCAGCGCGCGCAGCGTACATGGCGAGCCACGCAGGAGGGCGCCATCTGGCGCCCCGAGACCCTCCGCAATGCTGTGGGAGATCCATACCGACTCTACACGCGCCTATGGCTGCAAGCCAACCCCTATCTTTCCATCGCCCTTATTGGGGAAAAAGACCAGTATGAACCGCTGCTGTGGTCTCCATTGCAGAGGTACTATGGCTTTGACTTTCTCAGTGGGCATGTCGCCTTCGGGCAGCTGGGTGAAGTAGAACGGCTGATTTTGGGTGACTACATCCTGCAGGTGGGACAAGGATTGGTATTTGCTCGCGGGCTTGGCTTCGGTAAAGGCGGCGACCCTATCCTCACCCTCAAGCAGCCCTCTTACGGGCTTGTGCCCTATACTTCGGTGAATGAATATCAGTTCTGGCGGGGCGTAGCGACGACCCTGCGCCTCTCTGAGCGATGGTCGCTGACGGGTATGCTTTCGCGCATGCACCAGAGCGGTACTGTTGGGAGCACAGTATCCGACACCACCGAGGAAGCCGAGACTTTTGTCCAGGCCCTGATCACGGATGGTTTGCACCGCACACCAAGCGAGTTGGCACGGCGCGGTACACTTCGGCACGATGCCGCGGGCGGCGTCCTCACCTGGCGAAAAAAATGGCATACCGCCGGCGCGACTTTTCTGTATCAGCGATTCGAGCCCCCACTCAACCTCGCCGGCAGCCAGCCCTATAAGTACTTCGGCTTCGTAGGCGGGGAAAATCTCGTCGCCAGTGCATTTTGGGATTTCACGGTCGGGAATCTCAATCTCTTCGGAGAAGCAGCGCAGAGCCGCTCGGGCGGACGGGCGATCACGGCTTCAGTTATAGCGCCGCTACACCCGACGCTGGATATAGCCCTGCAAGTCCGGCACTTTGACCCGAACTTCCACTCTTTCTACGCTTATACCTTTGCTGAGCGTCCCTTCTCCATCCAGAATGAGCAGGGGATTTACTTGGGGGTACGGGTGCGCCCTACTTCACGCTGGGAGATAAGCGCCTTTCATGACTTGTATCGCTTCCCATGGTATAGATACCGCGCGAGCGCGCCCACCGAAGGACATGAGAGCCTCCTGCAAATCACCTATAC
>CAZZMF010000221.1:0-3066 GCA_964655255.1 uncultured Sphingobacteriaceae bacterium | reverse complement strand
CTCGTATCTATCTCAAAGTAATATCCCTGCGGCAAAAAGCTTCCCTGATTATAGGTGGCAGCGATAAGGGCGATGGAATCTTTATTGATAACAGCAAAAGGCCATGGATAGAGGGCTATCGGACGAGGCGACCGCACGAAAAACTCTATGCGTACTTGATTATTATCTTCTCGCAGTTCGTTAGGTATGTCATCGTCGGCGTCTATGAAGACTTCTATTTCATTGATGCCTGCCCATTCGCCGGGGGGGGCGGGTAGGACGACTTCCATGCTATCCGAGCGGGCAAAAGGGGCGCGCCGATACGCATAGACAAACTGCTGCCCTGTGCCTGTGATGCGGTGCGTTATGCGCACCATGAAGCTATCTGTAAAGCTGATACCTAAGTTATGATATCGCACAGCGAGGCGAAAGTCATTGCTCTCAGCGGAAGGCTCTGTAGGAATGACCCGGACGTCACCCGCAGCAATAGCCAGATCAGGGCGAGTTGGCGCTGCCAACCGCACACATGGATCACCCAGCAGCGGCTGTCCCGCTATATGATAATACTCAAATGGCCCTATACCCGCATTCACCAGTCGCCGAAAAGTTTCTACCAGCCCATCTCCAACGGTGATATGGATAGAGTCTCGGAAAAAGACCTCGTACATGCGGCGGGTTTGATTGCCAAGGGGTCCGATGAAGCCGGCACCAGAGAGTGAGAGATACCATAGACAACCCCGTCCCGGTGCGAGCAAAAACCGTTCGCTATGAATCTGGCTAAGGACACCTATTTCATCAAAGTTGCCTTGATAGCAGCCGTTGACGATGACCATCGGGAAGCGTCCCCAGTTATCGTAATCCTCGGGCTCATAAAAGCTCACATCAAAGATTTCTGCGCCTGAATGCCCAAAAGTTTGTAGGATCACCACACCACTATCTATGCGCTCCTTGATGGTCGGGCTGCCGGGCGGGGCTTGCATGCCGCCAGTACGCTTCTGGTAATAAGTGACTTGCCCATAGTACGGTGAACCTTCAAATACTTGCTGGCAAGCAATCAAGTAGGATCCAATCAGCGCCTGCTCTACCGCATCGGCGCCCCCTCCCAGGTGTAGGGCAGCTTTGAGCCAGGGGGCATTGTCCATGCTCTCATAAATGCGCAGTTTGTCTATGTAGATGTAGCCGTGATTATCATTCTGAGCGGGCACGCGTCCGACAGGGATTTCTGGCACCAGATCCCGAGTGCCATAAAAGTCGGACACATAGCCCCAGTCTGAAGCTGGATATCCAAAAACTGGCACCAGATGGTGCGGCGGCGGCGTCTGCCCATATCCTATGCGGTGTAGCCCTACACCATCACCCCAGAGGAGCAGGTATTTCGGACGCACGGACCAGTTATCCAACGCCCAACGCACAAAGTTTTTGATAGCCAACGGGTGATGAATCCGTCCCCATCCGAACTCATCATACAGAGCATCCACATACGCTATAAATACCGAGTGCGGATTGCGGGGATGATTTTCACGGTACTGCTTGTAAGCTTGGGCAGAAGCGGTCAAGCTGCGATGCGTGATAAGAATAATCTCAGCCCCGCTAGCATTACTATAGTTTTCAAGGGAGGCGTTGCGGACCAGTGGGCTTTGTACGCTCTGCCCCCGTACGATGAATAGGGGAAAGGTATCTGAGACCCCGGGTATCGGTACATACCACTGCCCTCCGTTAGCGGTAGCTAGCCAGCGATTTCCATGCCTTAGGTCATATACTAATAGCGAATCGCCCCCATCGACGGGCATGCCATTCAGTACTAATGTGAAAGGTGCCCCGGTCGTATTGACCACGCCAACCATCAAAAAAGTATCCGTTGCGCCCAAGTTTGCTTGTCGCGGATAAGTGACGGCTGCATAATGAAAAAATTCTCCTCTATATCCCGTGGTAGAACTCACGCAGGCAATAGTGAGGGGATTTGTAAGCAAAGTCGTAGGCACAGAGAGACGGGGACGGAAATAGTAGGGGCAGTTGACAGTAGTATTTTGAAGCGTATTGCCATTTACTCGCCACTCCAGCTGGACTGTACCAGAAGAGCCAAGCGAAGCATGGGATAGCTCCACATAAAACTGCGAAGCCGCATCGGGACGTGGCGTGGGTAAAGTATAGGTGCGGCTCAGCGGGTTGAGTGCTACCCCGCGTCCTTCGCCGAAAATATACATAGGGTTATTGTGCTGTTCATACCCCGGCGGACCCAACCAGTACCAGTTTGTGTGGAAGCTCTCCACGAAGCGCCACCAGAACCAGTCTTGCGTTGGACGGGAAAGTACATCGGGATCGGCATATACTTGGAGGCGCTGCCCCGTTCCGCTGCCCCAAGTGAGGAAGTAAGCGGAAGTGTCATTCTGATTAAGAGGCATCATAGGATTGCCGTGCAGCCCAGGCTGCCTTTGCAGAAGGATGGAATGCCGATAAGCCACAGAATCAGGCTCCCCATCATTTCGCCTGCCTACAAACTCTATGTAATCACTTCCACTGAAAGTCCCATCTCCGCCATCCTGCACATAAATAGGTACTTCTTGTCCGCGCCAAAAAAGACGCAAACTCGCAGTACTTGTAGATATGCCGAGTTGAGCTGCGGAAACCCGATACACCCCATCCTTCCAGACCAGCAGCTTACGATAGGGGGCGTTAGGTTGTATCCACTCGTTTCCGTAAATATAGCTTTGTGCGCAAAGAAGCCCAGATGCAAGTAGCAAGGCGCCGATGCCCCACGACCGCATAACACAAAGATAGCGATGGAATGCTATTCTTGTTGAGCTAAGCGTTTATACCAACGCCCTCATTTGCTTTAGCCTTGTGGTAAAGAACAAAATACTGGCAGAGAACAGATTAGAAAGTGTCTGAGATGAGTTCAGTATATTCGTTCATGCTTTCTCGCAGAAAGTACCCATCTGACCTGACGGATGGCAGTGAAAATGCATCAAAAGATACTTCCGGCAGCGGAAGCGAGGCAGAAAGCCCTCGCATAGCCCCCGGGAAATCGCCATCTGCGAACCGGCTGTCCATGGCGCCACCTGCCCAAAGATTTACCCCCGTGGGGTA
>CAZZMF010000220.1:0-3068 GCA_964655255.1 uncultured Sphingobacteriaceae bacterium | reverse complement strand
TTCTCCTTAGAAGAAATAGTGCTAAATCATGAAGATGGCATTCCAAACACTTTCTGATACCTTTGGAGGGGGTGGGCAGCGCCGCCGCCTACCCACGTAATCCACGATAAAAAATCACCAAGGTACTTTGGTATTCAACTGCCTTTGAGAAGCCCTCGCAGTTCAAAAAGACACCGCCCCGCATCCGGTGCTTGATAGTTGAGGACTTCGTTTCCTTCTGGACCAGTGGGCTTGGGCGGACCCCAGGTTTCCACCTCCTCTATGCGATGCCAGCCCCATAAAGTCGTTCGCAGACTATGGCATGCCCGTAGGTGTTCCTTAATGGCTTGCCAGCTCCGAGAAGCAGGACCCCGTTCCAGCGCCACAGTCGCCCAGACGATAATATGTACGCCTTTTTTCCGCAAAGAGGGCAGTTGCTCTACAGAAATACAGCGTCCCCACTTCTGCCAGTGCCGGGTATCCCATGTTTTGACCTCAATACCGATGGAAAGGTCATCAGAATGATGCCCACACAAAAAATCTGGTAGTGAGAGCGCTTCATTCTCGTCAAGGCATGGAGCCCTATAAGGGAGCTTTTCTCTCCTCAACCATTCTCGGAAAGAGATTTCCCCTAAGGCTCCGTGGAGGTGTGTGTGAGGAAGATTGCGATAACGGGCATGGCGATTGCCTCTGTGGCGTTCATATCGCCTCTCGGCAATATGCAGAGCTTCATGTATCTCCGCGGGCGAAAGAGCGATCTTTATCATTTCACAAAACTACCAAATGCTGCACCTTTACACCGTGCGGAGATGGCTAATCTGCTTTTTTGCCATAACCTGGGCGCAGGACGCAGATATTTTCACAGGCAGCGAACTATACAGTTTTTTTGAGCGGTGGGATATTCGGGGTTGGATAGATACAGTCGTACCTGTGGAAACGCGTCCCTGGGCGCGAGAAGAAGCTTACACGCTACTGACCCGGATAGATACCACTCATCTCCATAGACTGGATCGGGCACGCTATGAGAGGGCGCTTTTCCTTTTGTCCGATAGCTTACCTGCGCGCCGATGGGCGAATAAGCTTCCTTGGCTTCTACCGGAGGGACGGGATGTATTTGTGGCACGCACGGACTGGGGAAGCTTGTACATCGGAGCTCTTTTACAGGTTAGCGCGGGACGAGATAGCACAGGCTTTCTGTATCAAAATACCCGGGGGGCTTACCTGCGGGCCCGATTGGGACGCAAGGTCGGTATATACGCGGACTTTTTGGAGACGCAGGCGCGCCCGCCTTTTTTCATCACTGACCGTTATCAGACCTATCAGACCCTGTGGGGTGAGACTTTCGTGAAGCCCTTTCGCCGGGGCGGCTTTGACTACGCTAATACTCGCGGGTACATCACCTATTCCCCCCATCCCGCCATCCGCTTCAAGTTTGGACGAGATAAGGGCTTCTGGGGCATGGGCTTCCAAAGCCTATTTCTGAATGACTATCCCCCCGAATACCTCTACCTCCATGCGAGGGTGCGGCTTGCCCGTTGGGAGTATCATTCGTTTTTTGCCCAACTGATTGACTACATCCCTAATAAGCCCGACGCCTGGGGCGACCAACCCCGTAAGTATCTCACTTTGCATCAACTCATCTGGCGTCCAGCGCGGGGTATCAGTTTAGGCGCTTTTGAAGGGATAATGTACAACCCATGGACACCGCGTGGGCATCGGGGCATAGAACTGACCTACTTCGTACCAGTGATTTTCTACCGAACCGCAGAGCAGATCCTGGGCAGCCCGGATAACGCCATGTTGGGGGTATTTGCTCGGGCAAACCTCTTGCGGCGCTTTCAGGTATATGGACAGGTAGCGATTGACGACTATAACTTCGGCAAGCGGCGCGAAGGGCGCGGCTGGTGGGGCAATAAATACGCCTGGCAACTCGGACTCAAAGGCTGCGATCTGGGGCTTCCCACCTTAGACCTGCAGGTAGAACTCAATCAAGTGCAGCCCTACACTTACAGCCATAGCATCGTCGCTGCGGCATGGAGCCACCACGGGCAGTTTCTGGCGCATCCTTACGGGGCAAACCTGCGCGACCTTACAGCGCTTATTCGCTACCAACCCCTGCCCGGGCTTACCTTCGAAGCCCGCCTCTCCTACATCCAGCAAGGGCAGAATACCTCCACCCAGAACTGGGGTAGCGATATTTTCACCAGTGATGTGACTTTCGTACAACCCTTTGGGAATCGGCTCCTGCAAGGAATACCCCGCCGCTATCGCCTCCTGCATGGGCGAGTATGGTATCAGTGGCGACATCTGCCCCTATATCTGGAAGCTGAAGCCTTTGATAGAGATGGGGTACGGGGGGCGATCTTCGGACTGCGTTGGATGCTCTCCCCAAAGCCCATGCGTTTCTGAGCGGCTCTATAAATCACACTTTATCCACACCATACCCATAGGGGGCTGTCTATTTTTGAGGTGTGCGACTGCGTGCGATAGAACTGCGGGGATTCAAGAGTTTTGCTGAAGCGGTCAAGCTCCCGTTAGATGCGCGTTTGATAGGGATTGTCGGACCTAACGGCTGCGGCAAATCCAATATTGCCGATGCGCTGCGTTGGATCATGGGGGAGCAAAAAGGACGCCTCCTCCGTATAGAGAAGTCCGATAATCTCATCTTCAACGGCTCTCAGCGCCGCAAACCCCTGCCTTTTGCGGAGGTTACGCTGGAGGTGGAAGACTTTTCGCCCGAGCTGCCGCGCCTGGCTTTTACCCGGCGAGTACATCGCACTGGCGAAAGTGAATACTTTCTCAATGGTACCCCTGCACGGCTCAAAGACTTCCTGCAGTACTTCTGGCAAGTGGGCATTTCCCCGCAAGGTATCTTAGATGGAGGGCAAGTAGAGGCGCTGATTCAGGACCGTGGAGGCGCGCGCCGGGCGCTTATAGAGTCCCTCGCCGGCATAGAACGATACCACCATCACAAAAAAGAACTCCTTGCCGAACTGGAAAAAACCGAAACCGCCCTTTCCCAAGTAGAAAACATCCTCGCTGAACTGCGCCAGCAAATCAAGCAAAGCCTGATCGAGCGCGAAGTGCTG
>CAZZMF010000219.1:0-3068 GCA_964655255.1 uncultured Sphingobacteriaceae bacterium | reverse complement strand
GCGGCAGGGTCATCCACCCCAGCAGCAGCCCAGCCGTGAGCGCCGTCTCCCCCGCAGATAAATGAAAAGCACGCTGGACCCACGGCACCACTACCACCAGCCCCCAAAAGCCCACCACCACCGATGGCAAGCCCGCCATTAACTCCCACAAAATCTTTATTGGATAATACAGCCGTTTCGGCAGAAACTCCACCACATACACCGCCATCGCTATCCCAAGCGGGACTACCACCAGCAGACCAATAATGCTGACCCATAGGCTCCCCAGCAGAAGCGGCAAAAACCCCACCGACGGCACCGGCTCATATGTCGGCGACCACTGCGACGAGGCGAAGATTTCCCTCCAGCCATTCCATGAGACAGTAATCGGCTTCGCCTTGGTGGGAAAGAGAGCCGGCGGTAGCGCCAGCAACACCCCCGGCAGCTGCGCCAACGAGTCTATCACCAACTTGATTTTCTCCACTGACGCATTCCCCTGTACATAACGCTCTATGTTTGATAAATGAACAGCCACGACGGGCGCATCAGGACCGCCGTAATCTGCCCACTGGCGCTCCTTGCGTACCAGAGAACGCACTTGGTCAGCGCTGAGATGAGTAAGGGGATTTTCCGCATGCACACCGAAGCGAAGGTCCCTGTACGGCTCTCTATACAACGCAGGCATCCCCTCCCGAAAAAGAAATATCGTCAGCCCCAGCAGTACTAAAAATGTCGTCAGCGCAGCCGCTTGCAGTACCCGTTGCCCCCAACTGCGCCTCATGGAACGTACCCGACTTTTTCTACAATCGCTCGCCCCACCGGCGACTTCACAAACCGAAGAAACGGCTCCACCCGTGCCCCTTGCGCCGCATCATAATAATAATACAAAGGTCGGGCAATCGGGTACTGTATCAGTTCTGCCTGCGAGCGCGCCGGCAGATGATAAACGCTATCCCCGTCTTGCGCAATCGCTACGACCTTGATTTCTGGCGTTATGTATGCCACGCCGATATAGCCTATGGCGCCGGGCGTCTGGGCGATGGATTGCACCATCATGCCCGTGGCAGGAATAAATCGTACCTGCGCTGCAAAGTCTTCCCCTCTCAAGACATGCTCTCTGAAAAACTCAAAAGTGCCCGAACTGGACTCCCGCGAGTAAGGTAAAATGGGCACATCCGCCCCGCCCAGGTCTTTCCAGTTTTTCACCCGTCCGGTATAAATATCGGCAAGTTGGCTGCGCGTAAGCTTCTGAATGGGATTGCTGGGATGCACGCATATCGCTAAAACATCCCACGCGACGGTGTCTTCTATGAGATTTTTGCCGCGCTCCATAAGCTTAAGCCGCTCGGAGAGCTTAAGCGGACGAGAAGACATAGCGATATCCGCATCACCATTCATAAGAGCGGCGATGCCGACCCCACTTCCCCCGCCAGTTACGCTAATAAGCAGACCCTTATTTCTCGCCAGAAACGCCTCCGCAAACGCCTGACTCAAAGGAAGCACGGTATCACTGCCTTTGATAGTAATCAAATCTCTGCGGGTGCAGCTCCACAAAAGCAAGCTCCCCAGCAGATAACGCATCTTGGCAAAAAAGCACCAGCGATGTAAAGCGAATGTTAGGAGCAGTCACAGTCTGGAGCGCTGGCTCCGGTGCCCGTAGCATAAAAAACAAGCGGGGAAGCACAAGGCTTCCCCGCTGGGGTTAGTTTGGGGTCACCTTAGCGCTCTATGATGAGCCGCTCTCGTAGGAGTTTATCACCTTGACGCACTTCCAAGAGATACACCCCGGCTGATAGGGCGGGTAGAGCGACCCGCTGTGGCACCTGCGCGTTGATGACGATGTGCTCCGATAAAAGCATCTGCCCACGCAAGTCATATACACGCACCTCTCCTGCACCAGAGACCGGAGATGCTATGAATAAAGCCTCCTGCGCTGGATTAGGATAGAAGCGTAAGCCCCCCGCAGTGGGACGCACGCTCGCTGTCGTCCGATCAATGTAGATATAAAGGGAATCTCTCTTGACGCAGGCGCCATTTGTCGTGATTAAGACGACAGTATCTGCCGTCTGCGTGACTGGATAACATTCAGTATGCGGACCAGCTCCTATGTAGATGCTGCCGTTGATGACCCATGAGTACGAATCATACACCCCAGGCGTAGCAGCAAAGTTTGCGCAGGCAGGGGAGTTACCAGTTACTTCTATGGTGACGAAATCACCATGCTCATAGGGGCTATTATTCACAAGAAAGCGGACATCGGGCAGAGAGTCTGAAAGCACATATATTGTATCACGCGGGAGACTTGCTGGCGGAGCGCAGAACGATGTGGCGGCTGACCGCAGCTCCACTACGATGGTGTCCACCCCAGCGCGATTGATAAGGAGGACGAGCGCAGAAGTATCTACCCCAGGTATTTCCTGTCCATTTCTATACCAAACGTGACGCACGCCGGGAATGTTGATGCCCGTGCTGAGGGTATCCCGGACCGTCCCTCCGCTCCAGCACACCCGAGTCGTGTCAAAGCTGAAAAATGGCGGTGACGGCAGCGTGGGTTGATTGGCGGGATTGTAGCGGTATTCTTGAACCTGAAAAGTAAAGGGCCCAGTGCTGTTAGATGAATAACCTTCTACCACTATGATTAGTGTATCCCCTTGTTGGAGGCGCATGGAACCTCTGGGCGAACTGCTACAGGTCGTACTTCCAGAGGAAGCATGTACGGCAGTAATCTGTGATTGAAGACCGCAAGCATCATCATTACATAGATACTGTCTCGGCGAAGCGCTAAGGTTGATAATATGCAAATAAGTATCAAAGGATGCCCCGCCACACAGAGAAACCCGTATAGAGTCCAAGCACTCCCGCAGGATGTACATGTAAAAGACATCGGGGGAAGACCGGTTGCCGGGACCAGTGTAGGTATCGGTAAAAGGAGGCACGCTGTTATCACCGTTCACAGTAGTATCCGTACGGGTAGGATCCCGGGGCGTGATGTCGAGCGGGTCGTTGATGGTATTCCCCGTAGCCGTAGCGATAAGTTGAAGCTCATTAGAATATACAGAGGGAGTTGAACAGCCAGAAGGAGGAAGGGC
>CAZZMF010000218.1:0-3071 GCA_964655255.1 uncultured Sphingobacteriaceae bacterium | reverse complement strand
GGATAAAGCCGCACTGGAAAAGGCGGCAGGCATCATTCGGGAGATCATCTCGGAGCCAGAGGTTGGACAGATCTATCCGGCTCGCGTGAAGTTCCTCAAGGAAGCCGGAGCCGTAGTGGAGTTTATGCGGGGCAAGGAGGGATTTTTGCACATATCGGACATCGTTCCTTACCGGGTAAGAAAAATAGAAGATGTGCTTCATGTGGGGCAAGAGCTTCAGGTGAAGTATCTCGGTATAGATGCCCGTACAGGCAAATACCGGGTCAGTCATAAGGCTGTAAATGGGGACGGTGGTGAGGCATCCCGCCGCGTTTCTCAGCCATCTCGTCGTCCAGCCCCCCGTCGTCCTCATCGCCCCCATCGCTCCTCATGAAAATCCTCATAACTGGAGGAGCTGGGTTTATCGGCTCCCACCTCGCCGAGAAGTGTCTCTCCGCAGGGCATGAAGTCACCATCTTGGACAACCTCTCCACAGGCTCACTGGACAATCTCACCCCATCTTTGACAGCCTATCCTGACCGTTTGCGTTTCATCCAAGGAAGCGTAGAGGATAAGGCGCTGGTAAGTTCTCTCGTAGCGCAGCACGACACGGTTTATCATTTGGCCTCGGTAGTGGGCGTCAAACGCGTACTGGCGGAGCCACTTACGACCGTTTTAGAGGGACTGCGCGGCACCGACCATGTGCTTACTGCTGCGGCTCAGTTCCAACGCCCTACCCTCTTAGCTTCCACCAGTGAGGTGTACGGGAGAGCTTTGGATTACTTAGATCCGGAAGGAATGATGCGGCTCTCCGAGACCAGTCCTTTGCTGCTCGGCTCTCCCGAAAAACACCGCTGGGTCTATGCTATCGTCAAATTGGCAAAGGAAGCCCTGGCAATCAGCTATCATCGCCAAATGGGGGCGCCCTTTGTCATCGTACGCTTCTTCAATACCGTCGGACCACGGCAATCCCCAGCTTATGGCATGGTCATTCCTAACCTCGTTCAGGCAGCGCTGGCTGGACGCCCGCTACCAGTCTATGGCACCGGACAGCAAAAGCGCTCCTTCCTGCATGTCAAAGACGCCGTAGAAGCCCTGTATCTTCTGCTTATCAGCCCCCCTCGTGACCCCTGGGGGGAAATCTTCAACCTCGGCAACCCCATAGAAATCTCCATCATAGAACTGGCTCAACGCATAAAAGAACTCACTAACTCCCCCTCGCCCATAGAACTTATTCCTTATGAGCAATCCTACGGCAAAGGCTTTGAAGATATGCAACGCCGAACCCCCGACATCACCAAAATCCATAGTTGGCTTGGCTGGTCTCCGCGCTTTACTTTGGATGACATTCTCAAAGAAGTTATTGCCTATGCGACCTTGGCTCAATAAAGGCAAAGGGAGGGTGCTGCTCGTAGGACTCATACTGCAAGCGTGTGGTAGTTCTACTTTTGAGGGGCGCATACGGTATCAAGCCTCCATCGCTGGAGAAGCTGCCCAAGCCTTAGAGCCGTTCTTGCGTGAACAAAAACTTGGCTTTACCCTCCAACAAAAAGGTGACAAAATCCGCATAGACGACGCCGCCCGAACCATCATCGTAGATTATGGGCTGGACAGTGTATATGTGCTCTTTCGGGCAGATAGTTCCTATCTCGCCATGCGTCTAAAAGATGGCACTAAGGATAGCCTCCCAAAACTCACTGTAACCCCCCTTCCCGACAAGCGCAAGATCGCCGGCTACACTTGTACAGGTAAGCGTGCCACTTACGAGCAGGAGGGACGGACTTACGAGATTACATTTTGGGAAGCGCAGGCGCTCAAGCCACCAGTCGGCGGAGACACTAAGTTTCCGATCTTACCTAGAGGGGTCAAAGCCGAAGGCATCCCCTTACGCATAGAAACCTCCGTACCTGAACAGCCCTTCAGCCTTATCTATGAAGCAGTGGAAGTGCAAAAGAGCTCTATTGAAGACAAAGCTTTTGTCGTACCTTTGGGTTTCAAAAAATCGCAATAGCATGACCCGTGCACTGTCAGTTATCATGGGACTGGTGCTCATAGCCTGGGCACAAAAACCCTTTGAAGGAACTATCACCTACACGACGAAAGTAGAAGGCGCTATGGCTGCCCAAATGGGCGAGATGATCAAAAGCCAACTGCCTGAAAAAATGACCGTCGCTTACCTCGGTAATAAAGTCCGCACTGAGTCCGGCGACGCTGTAGTCCTCACTGATGGAGATGCTGGCATCATCTATTTCCTCAATCCTGCCACACGAACCTATAGAAAATCTGTGATGCACCCCCCAACCGATGAAGCGCCTCAACCAAAAGTCGTGAAAACCAAAGACAAAACAAAGATTCTCGGGCATCCCGTAGAACGCTACAAGGTAGAACTCAACACAGAACAAGGTCCTATCAAAATGGACATATGGGCTGCGCCTACACTGCGAGCCTCCGAGCTGGCTCAGCGGACTAACAACCTGACCCGCGGGGCAAAGGTGGAAGGGATTCCCCTGCGCGTCAGCATGGATGTACCCGGCATGGACCTCAAGATTGTATTCTCAGCTACCCACATACAAAACTCCCCACCCGAAGAGGAGCTTTTCCGAGTTCCGGCGGACTACATAGAAGAGCCCGGAGGAATCCCCGGGCAAGATTGATAGCCTTGAAAATAAATCTATCGTCCCTTCTGCGTGAAGGTGAGGGTCATGTACTCGGGGCGCGCGATCGCGCCCATTTTTTTATGGTGCGCTACGGCTTGGGCACAAGGGGGGCGTCTCCATCTACGAGTGGTCTCCCCAGAAAATCGCCCTTTTCCTTATACACAAGTGCTGATTACGCCGCCGGGACAGGCTTATACGACAGACTCCTTAGGCGAACTGCGAGTGCCTCTTCCCGCCGGACGCTATCGCCTGCGCGCTACCCACATCAACGCCTACCCCAGTGAAATGGAATTTTCCATTCAGCCGGGGGCTACTACGCCGCTGAAAATAGTCTTAGCTACGCGGGAGCTAACGACCGACTCTATTACCGTGCGCGACCAGAAAGCCTCACCCACCGCGCTACCGACAGCACCTTTTCTCCAGCCCATACCTATC
>CAZZMF010000217.1:0-3072 GCA_964655255.1 uncultured Sphingobacteriaceae bacterium | reverse complement strand
ACCCCTCCTTTCTCCTGAAATGCGCAAGTACCTTCATGCTCTTTCATGGGAAAAGCTATTAGCTTATCGGGCGCGCCTCAAGCCTACCTATTCGCTCCCCGAAACAATAGAGCGACGCCTCTCTGCTTTTCCTCAGCGAATTGTATTGCATGTGGGGTCGGGTGGAGGCGCCCCACTATGGCAGCACTGGGCGACCCTGGCTACTCGTCTCATCAACACTTACCCGCATGCTTTACTCATTTTTACAGGCACAGCCAGTGAAAAAAAGCTAATAACCCCTATTTTGGGGCGCCTTCCTGCTGAGCATTCATGGGATATGACAGGCTCTCTCTCCTTGCCGCAGCTTATCACGCTGTTATCCCAAGTGGACCTTGTAATAGCGGGAAGTACCGGTCCTTTACATATTGCAGCGGCATTAGATACGCCAGCGATTGGCATTTATCCCGCGACGGCGGCGATGGGACCTTGGCGATGGAAGCCATTATCACCGTATGCTGTAGCGCTTGGAGGCGCCACCATCTGTCGTAAATGCGCCTCGCCCTGCCAGTGCCTCAATACCATTAGC
Organism: uncultured Sphingobacteriaceae bacterium; assembly: GCA_964655255.1. Classification (GTDB taxonomy): domain Bacteria; phylum Bacteroidota; class Bacteroidia; order SpSt-205; family SpSt-205; genus SpSt-205. The sequence continues at coordinate 2,507 of CAZZMF010000217.1, read as the reverse complement.
CCAGAAGAGGTGATAGAGACCGCCTTATCCTTACTTACTCTCCAAAGAAGCAACTCAATCTCCTCTTCGGCTTAGGTCCAGGCGCGCTAAAACAAACTGTCCTGTGCGTCCGCGTGTATAAGCGATGAGGCCTTCGGTATTGGTGAGTTGGCGGGTGAGCTTGCGGTAAAACACATCCGTAGCGCGAAAGCCCGGAATAAATGGACGTGGTGCCGAAAGCGTTCCCTTATCATCCAAAGCTACAATAAATACCTGTGCCCCCATGCCCCGCGCGTACCCCCGGTAGAGAAAGTATATCGTTTCGGGGCTGACAAGCAGGGCATACGACAGTTCGGCATCGTTGGTTCCTGTTTGGGATTTGGAGATGGTACGAAACCATTCCAAGTTGCCCAAGGAATCGACCGCAAAGATGACAATATCATCGTAATGATAAGTCTCCTGCGTATACCAAAAGCCGTAAAAGTCCCGAAATGTGGTGGTAGTGACGTAAAACTGTTCTCCGATAAGCAAGGCGCCCCCATCGGCTCTGGGGATGAGATGGTCTAAATACAAATCGGGGATGCCACGCCCGCGAGCGATTTGCCTCTCAGAGAGAAAGCGTTGGAGGACCTCGGTGGGGAGGGGTGTTTTTTGGATATTAGAGAGGAAGAAGCCGTTGCTTTCTACTCGGGCGAAGATGATACCTTGGACTTGGGAGCTATGACGCCGCAGCGAATAGAAAGCGGCGATGCGGGCTCCTCCTCCTTTTTCTATCCGAAGCATTGGCTCTATCAAATAGACGCCTTCTATTTCGAGCGGTACGGTGAGCGTAGCGCCAGCTTCGGGTATGTAGCGCAGGAGTATATATTGCGGATAAGGGCTTTCATTATTTTGCACAGCGCCTATGGCGAAAAGATGCCCTTCATGGCTCGGCTGGATCGCTCGGCGGATTTGTAGTTCTTTTTCCTTGTAGGGCAAAACCCAGTCACCCACAAACGCCGTATCTGGTCCTATCAGAAAAAACCGAATACGATCGGCGCTATCCGCAGGCACACGCATAGCGACACTTAGGCAAGCATATTTACGATTGGGAGCATAAGTAAGCTCGGGACGGACCATTCTGGGCAGGCCTTCTACGGTAAAGAGGAGTTTTTGTCGCAGCAGCACTTGTCCTTCCAGATTGAGCTTATAGCTGTAGATATGGCGTTTTTGCCCTTCGGTGAGCTGCGTAAATGCCCATATTTGCTCCTCCACGACAGCCAAGTGCAGAAACTCTTCCCCTGAGGTTTGTTCAAAAAGGTCATGGCTCCATTCGTGGCGTAAATCGGCGTCGTATTTATGCAGGGCAAAAGTGCGGATGGAAGTGGGCGACTTGTAAGAGATAGTTACTAAGCCGCCGTCTGCTTGGACATATTCAGCTCGGAGGGGGCGGGGTTGTCGTTTATCCAGGGTGAGTTCTGCTACGACGGTCTGTAGCCACAAGAGTCCCCACCATACAAGTGTCATGCCTCAAAGGTAGCGTTCTGTACCTTTGTAAGGATGTGGGAGAGGCTCCAGCAAGTCAAAGAGCGTTTTCTTCGGGTGGAGGCGACTTTGGCGCAGGGGGTAGAGGATGCAGAGCAGCTTCAGAAGCTTGGACGCGAACACAAGCAGTTAGCGCCTATTGTCGCCCTCCACGAGAAGTGGTCTCGGGTAGAAGAGGCGCTTCGCCATGCGCGCAGGGAGTTGGAGTCTGCCCGTGACCCAGAATGGCGTGCCCTTGCCGCCGAAGAGGTGGAACGCCTGACTGAAGAAAAAAATCAGATAGAGCGGCAGCTCAAACTGGCGCTTTTGCCGCCTGACCCAGACGACGACAAGAATGTCGTCTTAGAAATACGCGCTGGGACAGGGGGAGATGAGGCGGCACTATTTGCTGGAGACTTGGCGCGGATGTATCAAAGGTATTTTGACAAACGGGGCTGGAAGTGGGAAATCAGCGACTTTACCGAGGGCAATGCCGGCGGTTATAAAGAGATTATTTTGCTGGTGCGAGGGGAGGGGGCTTATGGCTGGCTCAAATACGAGGGCGGCGTCCATCGAGTTCAACGCGTTCCGCAAACCGAAAGTCAGGGGCGCATTCATACCTCAGCGGCTTCGGTAGCTGTCTTGCCTGAGCCAGAGGAAATTGACATTCAGATCAAGGAAAGCGACATCCGAAAAGATACCTACTGCGCCTCGGGACATGGGGGGCAATCCGTCAATACCACTTATTCGGCTGTGCGGCTCGTCCACATCCCCACCGGTATCACTGTCGCTATCCAAAATGAACGCTCCCAAATCAAAAACTACGAAATTGCTTTGCGGATTCTGCGGGCGCGTCTGTACGAACTGGAGCTCCAAAAACGCCTGGCAAAGGAAGATGCCCTACGGCGTTCTTACATATCTACCGGTGATCGCAGTGTCAAGATTCGTACCTATAACTTTCCTCAAAATCGCGTTACTGACCATCGGATCGGACTGACGCTGTATAACTTAGACAGGATAATGGA
>CAZZMF010000216.1:0-3074 GCA_964655255.1 uncultured Sphingobacteriaceae bacterium | reverse complement strand
TTCTTTCAGAGTAGCTACAATGCGCAGGAGTTTGCTACGCTTCAAGCGACTTTTCCTGCTCAGAAAGTCGGTGCCGTAACGGGCATCTACAACGGGCTTACCGTCCTTATTGGTGGGGTAGGGGGGTCATTTATTCCTGGGACTATCGTGGCGCATACGGGAGATTTCGGCATGGGGATTTTGAGTGTGGCGGGTGGAGCATTTCTCGTGGCTGGGATATTGGCTCTCTTACAGAGGCGGCTTTCCTCTACAAAAAAAGTATAGTACCTTCGCCAGAGTGGCGCGAATAGCCTTACATACGCTGGGCTGCAAGCTCAACTTCGCAGAGACGGCTACGCTGGCGCGACAGCTCGTGGCTGCAGGACACACCATTACCGACTGGGAAGCGCCCGCTGACGTGTATGTGCTCAATACCTGTACCGTGACGCATCAAGCGGAGCGCAAAGCTCATAAGCTCCTTCGTCAAGTGCACCGACGCGCCCCCCATGCCCGTATTGTGGTGACAGGCTGCTATGCGCAACTTCGTCCCGAGGCACTGGCACGAGAAGCAGGCGTTGCTCTCGTGGCCAAAAATACCCATAAGCCCCACCTCGCCGAAGCCATAGATGCCCTGCTCAATGAGCGTCCCTTCGCGCTGGATCAAAAACAACAGGCTTTGGACAGTAGGCAGTTCTGGCTCAGCAGTTCGGGGGAGGGGCGCACGCGGGCTTTCCTCAAAGTCCAAGATGGTTGCGATTACAAATGCAGTTTCTGTACGATTCCGCAGGCGCGAGGCCCCAGCCGTAGCGCTCCGCCCGAAGTGGTTCTCCAAGAAGCGCTTCGCCTCGCCGAACAAGGGTTTAAGGAGATTGTTTTGACAGGTATCAACCTTGGCGATTATGGTAAGCCCCACGGTACTTCATTCCTGCACTTGCTCCAGACCTTAGAAGTGCAGGTGCCTTCCTCTGTACGGCGTTTTCGGCTCTCATCCATAGAGCCGAATCTCCTTTCAGATGCGATACTGGATTTTGTTGCGGAGCATCCTCGGTGGGCGCCGCACTTTCACATACCGCTGCAAAGTGGGAGCGATAAGCTACTGGGACGCATGCGCCGCCGCTATCGTAGGCGCTTGTATGAGGAGCGCATTCAGGCTATTCGGCGCCGCTTTCCATTAGCGGGGATTGGAGTAGATGTGATTGTTGGCTTCCCAGGGGAAACGGAAGAGGACTTTGAAGAGACACGGCGGTTTTTGGTGGACTTGCCTGTGAGTTATCTGCATGTATTTCCTTACAGTGAGCGTCCGGGGACGCTGGCTGCTTCTTTCCCTGACCAAGTTCCCTGGGAAGTGAGGCTTCTACGCAGTGAGGTACTGAGGGAGTTATCGCATCGCAAGCGGCATGTTTTCGCTCAAGCCTGTCGCGGGCATGTCCTTCATGCCCTTATGGAGACTGATGATGAGGGTCTCACAGAAAACTACTTGCGTGTGCAAGTGCCCACTGGCAGGGCAGGGGAAATCATCCCTATTCAACTCACTGGGGAAAGCGACGGGGACATTTTCAAAGCCACCGCTCTCTCTGAAGAAACATTCAGTTATGCCAGGGAGCCTTCTCTTCTCTGAGAGGAGCTTTCTGGTGTAGGGTGCGCTCATAGAGCTGCTCATAAAGCGGTATGACCTTGGAGGCATCAAACCGCTGAGCACGGGTTCGGGCCCCAGCTTTGAAATCTGGCAAAGCTTCTATGACTGCTAAGAGGGCATGTACGGCTGCTGTGAGGTCGTTTGCGGGATACAATCGTCCGCTTTCGGGAGAGACGACTTCTGGGAGTCCGCCGACAGCGGGGGCTACCACAGGCACACCGCACGCCATCGCCTCTAAGGCTGCCAGACCAAAGCTCTCATACGCTGAGGATAAAAGAAAAACATCCCCAATCGCCAGCAGGGAGACTATTTCGTGAGCGCTCCCCACAAAATGTACTTTGTGCCATATTCCCAGGGCATGTGCCAAATGCTCACACTGGGCTCGCTCTGGTCCGTCGCCAATCATGAGCAGCTTGGCTGGTATACCGATCTGGAGCAGTTCACTGAATATGTGCAATATCTGAGGCGTTTGCTTGATCGGGCGAAAGTTGGAGGCATGTACCAGTAGTATCTCTTCTTCCCGAGCGAAAGCCTTGCGTAGAGCAGGATCGCGTCTTTGTGGAGAGAAAAGCTCCGTATCCACGAAGTTTGGGATTACCTGGGGCGGCTTTTCCAACCGAAACTTAGCCTGCGTCTCCCTTGCTAATGCGGAGGAGACGGCGGTAACTTCATCGCTATGTCGCAGAGCAAGTTCTACGATGGGGTATAGATCTGGGTCTTGGCTCACAAGTGTCGTATCTGTCCCATGCAAGGTTGTGATGACGGCGATGTTTTTCCCTTGGTGCAAAAGCGCCTGATGCGCTAAGTACGCACTGATGGCGTGGGGTATCGCATAATGCACATGGATAATATCCAGTCCGTCTTCGGCGAGACGAACGAGCCGACCAGCCAGCGCACTTTCATAAGGGCGATAACGGAAAACTGGATAGTCTGGCGGCATGACCTGGTGAAAGTAAAGGTTAGGCAAGCAGCGGGTATATCGTACAGGCGCTTCGGATGAGATAAGGTGCACTGTGATACCCCGACACGCTAAATGATGGGCGAGTTCTGTGGCAATAACCCCACTCCCCCCAATGGTAGGGTAGCAAACTATGCCTATGCGCACACCCTTCTCTAACAAAACGGGAGGGCTTATAGATTCACCTGTCCGGTGTAATCTGAGCCTTTGTAAGTGATACGGTAGCGAAAAGTGCCGCGCAGTCCTTTTGCTCCGGGAAGTTTTCGCTCTCGGCGCCCATTCAGACTGGGCCACTGGAAGAAATACACTACGGAGTCTTGAGCATTTAGAAGGCGCAGTTCTACAACCCCGTCAAAGGGAATCTCATATTTGATAGCAAGACCATCCTCGCCCACCCGAGTAAGGGACTCTAGCCGAAATGTATTGGGCTTTTTGAGGGGGGGCTGAGCGAAGGCGAGCCCCAGAAATAATGGAACTATTTGAGCTTGGATAAAAGAAGGT
>CAZZMF010000215.1:0-3088 GCA_964655255.1 uncultured Sphingobacteriaceae bacterium | reverse complement strand
GGAGAAAGACTATTATATCATCACAGGCAATCACGTTTTGAATGATCGCATTCCTGAGCTCAAAGCTCGATTGGACCGCATCAATCGCGCCTCTAAGGAAGAGCTCAAGCAGTTGTATCAGGAGATACTTACGAGCACGGGCTTTAGTGAAAAAGGTACCGCTGGGCTTGGGATGATAGATATTGCTCGCAAGTCTGGGCAGCGTTTGGGGTATGATTTTCATCCCGTGAATGACAAGTATTCCTTCTTCAGCTTGGAGGCTCGTGTGTCTCGTATCCCCGAGAAGTAAATAACTTTGCCCCGTCCATGCGCAACCTCGTTATAGAACCCACTTCCAAAACCCCCAAGGTCATCCTAAATGCCGACCTCGGGATATTTGAGATTACAGGCAGAAGCATTCCAGAAGATGCTATTGGGTTTTACCGTAAAGTGTTAGATTGGATAGAGGAGTACAGTAAGTCTCCGCTTCCAGAGACTGTCTTCAAGTTTCAGCTTGAGTATTTCAATACCAGCTCCTCTAAGTGCCTACTGGATATATTCCGAAAGCTCGAGCGCATGCACAAAAATGGGCACAAGGTCCAGATACGGTGGCATTACGACTCTGATGATGAGGACATGGCAGAGACAGGACAAGACTATCAAGCCCTTTTGGATGTACCTTTTGAGTTAGTACCCGTATGAACGATAAATATTTTCCCGAGGAGACGGCATTTTTGGAAGAAGCGCGTGCACGGGCAGAGCGTGGAGGCTTGTCTGCTGACGACTGGCGTTCTCATTATGCCCAGCTTGTGGAAAACTATGATAAACTTCTCAAGGTAGTTCAGGTGCTGACCCATCAGGCTACTCAGTTAGAAAGTAAAATGGAAAAAGTCCGAGCCCAGTTAGAGCTGCAGCGCAAAGCCTTGAGTCATGAAGTGGAGGGCTTGGAGCGCCAGATTGAGTACCAGCAAAGAGAGGTTCATAAAAAAGTTCAAGAGCGGGATGACTTGTATGAGCGCATGGGCAAAACTCGCATGATGCTTATTGTGCTTTTTGCAATCCTACTTGTGATAGTGCTGTTTGTTTTTTACTACATATTCATAGACACCGAGCGCATGATTAAGTTTGTGAAGACAATAAGAAACCTGGAATAATCCGTACCTTTGCTTGGTATGAGTGCGGTCGGTGGAAGCAAAGACCTTTTTGCAGAAGAATCTCAGCTCCTCCAAGAGGCGCGGCTCACCCTCGCTAAAACCGATCTATCGGAGAGCGAATGGCATGAGCAATATCGTAAGATGGTAGAGGAATACGAGCGCCTTTTGAATGAAGCCCGTACCCTCACCCGCATCGCCGACCGAAATCAGCGTCGTTTAGACGAGATGAATGCAGAACTGGAAAGGCAGAACCAACTTCTGAAGGAAAAGGAAGAAGAGGCAAGAAAAACACAGAAAGCGATCGTAAGCAACTACCAGCGCCTGGCTCAAGAGCAGATTGCCATAGACAAGCGGGTTGCACGGATACAAGGGCTTCTGGTGGTTATGATAGCTCTCCTCACGGTTATCATCCTTTTCATGCTATATTACTTGATATTTGATCCTTACTACGCGGTGCAGCTGTTGGAAAAAATCAAGGGCAAGCCCAACTAATAGGCTCAACGATGGTTTGGCTTTGGGTGTCGCTTTTTCTTTCAGATACTTTGGTGGGGGTTCAGTACCAGTGGTTAGGATTGCGAGATGTGGGTGATGAGCTTTGTGGTGAGGTACAGATACTTGCTACTGATCGCCCGCTGCTTTTAGTGTGGCAGGAGGCGACATCCGAGGGGCGATGGGCTGAGGTTAAGCGAGTACAAGTTGACCGGTGGGCGAAAGGGAAGAAGTACAGCATTTGTCGCAAGGGCGGCGCCTCCGGGACTAAAGTGCGTGTAATCCTTAGAGGCATTACTTCTCAGAGTTCGCAGGTGGTATTGTATGAAGGTACTCCTTGGGGAGCTCCCATACTCCTGCCTGATATATCTTTAGAACGCGGAGATACACCCATCATTCGTATCTCTATTCCCTCACCGGGAGCGTATGTGCTGCGGGCATTCAATCGCTTCGGGGAGGAGATTTTCACGATACCCGTAGAGTTGCATGCCCCGCAGGAGTTGAAGTACGCGGTGCCCAGCAGCTTGCAGGGCTCATTTCTTATTCAGGTGTATAGTATAAACTCTCAGCGAGTCGTGGTAGAAAAGCCGCTTCGTATATGAAAGCACCGGTTGCGGTTTTGGGGGCGGGTACGATGGGAACGGGCATAGCGCATGTTTTTGCGCAGTATGGTCATCCTGTCGCATGGGTAGAGGTGGATCAGTCCCGATGGGAGAAAGCCAAAGCCACCGTTTCCCAAAATGCAGACCGCCAAATCAAAAAGGGAATACTTACACCCGAGGAGAAAGAGGCTCTGCTCAGTAGGCTAACCTTCTATGCGGAGATAGCTCCGGCTGTGCGAGAGGTTGCTCTCGTGGTGGAGGCAGTGCCCGAGGATATACATCTCAAAACTGCTGTGTGGCGTGAAGTGAGTCAATATGCTCCAGAAGAGGCTATTTTGGCGACTAACACATCGTCTATATCCATTACGCAGTTGGCTGCGCAGGTGCGACGCCCGGAGCGGTTTATTGGCATGCATTTCATGAACCCCGTGCCTGTCATGCGCTTGGTAGAAGTTATACAAGGTCTGCAGACAAATGAGGCTACGGTGCAAGCGGTAATGGACTGGGCACGCCAGCTTGGTAAGGAGCCTGTACTGGTCCAAGATTACCCCGGTTTCGTCTCAAACCGGGTGCTTATGCCTATGATCAACGAAGCTATTTATGCGTTGTACCAGGGCGTAGCCACTCGGGAAGCCATAGATACCATCATGAAGCTTGGCATGAACCATCCCATGGGCCCGCTGGAACTGGCGGACTTTATTGGGTTGGATGTGTGCTTGGCTATTTTGCGGGTTCTTCACGAGGGCTTTGGGGATCCGCGGTATGCGCCTTGCCCTCTCCTTGTGAAGATGGTACAAGCGGGATACCTTGGTCGTAAATCTGGACGCGGCTTTTACGAGTACAACTGATGCGACTGCGTCGCCT
>CAZZMF010000214.1:0-3088 GCA_964655255.1 uncultured Sphingobacteriaceae bacterium | reverse complement strand
GGTTTGGGGGCGGCGTATGGTAGCGATAGGTTTGAAGGCGACCCGAAAATATAGCGGTGCCCCCGTAGAGATACCGCCCAGCACACCACCAGCGTGATTCGTAGCCGGACGAATAGCCCCTTCCTCTGTCCGTACAAAAGGGTCATTATGCTCTGAGCCTTTCATCTGGGTGCCTTTGAAGCCGCTCCCTATCTCAAATCCCTTCACTGCGTTGATGCTCATCATGGCATACGCCAGACGCGCAGGTAGCTTATCGTAAATCGGCTCCCCCAACCCTGGCGGAATGCCCGTGACCTGCGCAGACACAATCCCGCCAGTGGTATCCCCTTCTGCAATAAGCTGGGCAAGGTAAGCTTCCATGTGAGCGCTGATGACAGGGTCAGGGCATCGCACAGGGGAAGCTTCTACCTCTTCATGGCTATGGGGGATGCAATCGCTCTGATATGGACCGATCGCCGAAGTCCAAGCCAAAATCCGTATGTCTGGATAGAGATGTTCAAGGAGCTGTAGGGCTACGGCACCTGCGGCGACGCGGGCAGCTGTTTCCCTTGCTGAGCTGCGTCCGCCGCCTCGGGGATCCGTATGCTTGTATTTGACCGTATAGGTAAAGTCGGCATGGGACGGACGGAATGCGCGGGCGATTTCCTCATAGTCTTCAGAACGGGTATCTTGATTGGGGATCCAGAGGGTGAGGGGAGCGCCAATAGTGCGTCCTTGATAGAGTCCGCTCAGGACTTGGACGGTGTCGGGCTCATTGCGAGGGGTGGTGTAGGCAGACTGCCCTGGGCGGCGGCGCGCCAAAGCTCTCTGGATCGCCTCCACCGATATAGGTAGATCACCAGGCAAGCCGTCTATGACTACTCCAATGCCCGCGCCATGCGACTCTCCAAAAGTCGTTATCCGAAAAAGCCTACCGAATGTATTCATACACGCCAATATCGGGTTGAGTATCTCGCCAGCGCCCAAGCAGGTCGGTCCGGGGAGAATACACAGGGTCGTATCGTCCGGCGTCGATGAGAGGGCTCTCTTCTCGGAGGGGATAGGCTTCGGCGGCGGAGCCTAAGCGTAAGTCAGAAAGGTAAAGGTTGCCTGAGCCGGGGAGGGGATCTTTTTGTCGCAGAGCACAGTGGTCAAATACCCACTGAGGATTAGCTCCCCGAAACTCAGCGGCAACGGCATCTTCCTTTGTGCTCCATATCGCACTATTGAGCGCAAAAAAGTCTGATGGATAGGTCAAAACTTGGCTTTCTGTGCGGAGGAAGTCTGACAGAATGAGCGCCGTCTGTCCCCGACGAATGTCGCCTTGGTCATAGAGAAAGGTGCAGTGGATGAGGCGATGTTTGCCCCCGCCGACAAATGCCGCACAAGCTTGCCCGCAGCGGTAGATAAGGGTATTCACAGCATAGAGTATTGGCTGGGCGGAGAGTGCCGGAGAAAAGCCCTGTGCGACGATCCCGTAGTTTGCCGCATCGCGGATGATGCAGCCTTCCATATAGACTTTGGGGGTAAGGGCATCGCCGGTAGAGTCTATTCGTACGCCGATGCTGGTTTGGCGCAGTTCTGTATGTAGGAGGCGATTACCGTAGCTGGAGGGGAAAAACCAGATGCCCTGCCATTGTCCGGCGGCTTCGGCGTAGTAAGGCTCCAATCGCCAGCCCTGCATCCGTACGGGGGCTTCGGGGGTGCCGAGCACCTCTAAGCGTCCAGCGATGTATAAGCCCGACATTAGCTCGCCTTGGAGGGGACCGCTGTCCCAGCGCCGCCCAGAGAAGTACAAACGCGTGCCTGCCGTGATGCGTAGCGTCCCTTGCGGTCCCACATAGAAAAACCCATCAATCACTACGGGCTTATCCGAAGGCAGCGAGACCACCGCACTATCAAACCCAAAATCCCGATACACATAAGCGGCGAGGAGCGTGGCATGTAGAAGGACTGCCTGTCGGTTTTCGCCCACTTCAAATATCAATCTATCGCTGCGAGTGTCGTCTATGAAGCTGGTGTCACGCAACTGGATAAACGCCTGAGCACTATCGCGAGCGCCTAATATGTAAGGGGTGTGGATTGGTCCTTCCTGCCCATCAAAGACAAACCGAAATGGACTGCGCGCCCCGCCTTCCAAGTAAATGCGCCGTATTTCTACGGGGTAAGGGTGGGGATTATAGACCCACAGCCGCTGAGTAGGCGAGAGAAGGGTAGAAAAAAGGGAGTCAAACTGCACGGTATCCCGCGAAAAAACCAGTTCTCCGCTGCGGGGTGCAAGCAAGTCGCGCTTGCAGCTCCAGAGCAGAAGCAAACTACTCAGCCACGAAGTGGTACGCCTCCACATTATCCAAAAATGCCCCATCAAAGCCCGCCTGCAAAATATGCCCCATGTAGGAACCCGGCGAACCGTACAAAATAGCTTGCCATTCGGGATACCAGTAGGCTACATAGTACTCATCGGGATAGCCCGGATATGGGCGACGAATCCAAGGGGGATTGCCAAGCTGCCAAGAGGGCTTCCAATAATACCGGAAGCGTTCTGCTGCGCCTATATTGATGTATGCGATGACGAGGCGACGCGCTCCGTTGGGCTTGCGTTGGAGCCGTTGTACTTCTGAGGGGGTCAGCCATTCTCCGCCGAACTGTGCATCTATAACTAAAAGGTCCTCGGGGCGAGCCGCCAACTGCTCAATATACTCACTGCGCGAACTGAATCGGTGAGGATTGAGAAGATAGAGAAAGTTGCGCACTTGGGATAAATCGGTCACTGCGGAGCCGTGTGCATTTGGTGGGGGCGGTGGTAGCTCTTCATAGTAGTAGTTTTGGCTGCGGCGTACGAAAGGAATACACCCCTCGGCTCTGAGGGCATCCCATGCTTGCTGCCATAAGGAATCCTGAGCGACATAGTCCGAGACTAAGACGGGCTTGTACTGGCGCAGGCGACGGATGACCGAGAGGCGCTCTTCATCAGGCTGGTATGTGCCATTATACAGCAGTTCTTCTATGGTAAAGCCGCTGATCGCCCGAAGGTAAGACTCCCGCAGCGAACCCTCTGGATTAGCCTCCTCAAATGCCAGTTCAGGACCATTCTGGGGTAGGATGATAA
>CAZZMF010000213.1:0-3093 GCA_964655255.1 uncultured Sphingobacteriaceae bacterium | reverse complement strand
CAGTTGGCTCCTCTCCTTCCTCCTCTGGAAGGGCATAGAAGCTATCACTGAGGAAGCTGGACCGGATGCGATTCTCTTTCCTTCGCTGCGGGGACAGCCCCTGGCAGAAAGATGGCTGGCGCAGGTATTAGGAGACCGTTATGAAAAAGTAGAAGCCCTGCGGATTGCCTCTTTCCCTAACCGCTTTGTTGCCATCCTACCGTATGCGCCCCATCAAAATCTCAGCGCAGAAAAACTGGCACAAAAAGCTGAACAAGCTATTCGGGAAACATGGCAAGTAATCGCCAGCGAAACCCTTGAGCTTCTCAAGTCTGAAGCAGCGTGGGAAAGCTTTGCAGATAGCCATACTCAAAACCTATGGGATCGGCAAGTGAAGAGTTTTCCAGAGGTCTATTGGAGTGTGCTGCCGTGGCCAGGCGAGCCTGAGAAAGACGAATATGAGCAAACGGTAGAGCTCTGGAAAAAACTGACTAATGCGAGCCCTGAGGAAGAGTCTTTTGCACACAAGCTCAACTGGGCTAACTGGGGTAATGGATACGATAAACTCTATATGCTGGCAGAGCGGTTATACGGTAGCCGAAAAGCGCTTCGCGATCAGGGCTTATATGGCGCAGAAGTGGGCGAGATGTCGGGATTGATGCCTGGCTACCCTGCCCTCCGACCAGCAGAAGGGGGCGCTCGGGACTTCTGGCAAAAGGTCGGAGAAAACCTTCATCAAAAGCACATCTACCTCATACAGCCGGGAGGGCGGGAGCGGCTGGATGCCCTCAGTACCATAAAGCGCTTTTTGCCCCAGATAGTTGGGCGTTCAGCAGTCTTGCCGCAAGAGATGGGACAGCTTACATTCCCCTCCAATAGCGAAGTAGCCGCTGCTCCCTTCAAAAAAGTCGTCATAGAAGGACTGGAAAGCACAAATGCCGAAGAGGTCAAAAAAGCGCTTCTGAGTTTCTTAGACGAGCTGCACAAGGCGAAGCTTTTGGAGCGCCTGAGTTATGAGAAGCCGGCTCTGCCTTATTGGAGAAAAAACTATGAGAAAGTGGCGGGGAAGACCGAGCGCTGGGGTGAGCTTCTCCGGCTGGAAGGCTCATGGCTTTATGATGCACACTGGGAGCGGAGTTATCTGGCACGGGAAGGCATAGTCATAGAGGAAAGTCGGCGGCAGGCGATTCAGAAGGCATTGCGAGGGTTGTACCGGGCGGTGGGTAAGCGTCCCTCGCCTTATTATGCGGTGCTGTATATGGATGGGGATCACATGGGACGCTGGCTCAGCGGTACCCATCCTCAGATGCCCAAGCTGCGCCGTGTGGTTCATCCGAACATACAGGACCGCGAGTCCATCCCCGAGGACCTTCCGCGTCCGGTCACGCCTGCCTATCATGCCTTTATCTCCGAAGCCTTGGGGCACTTTTCAAGGTATTTCGTGCCGCTTATCGTAGAAGAAGAGTCCTATGGAGCGCTGGTCTATGCCGGAGGAGACGATGTGCTGGCGCTTCTGCCGATGGAGACGGCTATTGAGGCTGCTCTGCGGCTTAGAGCGGCTTTTAGCGGGTTCCTTCGCTGGGAGCAGGGCGGCTGGTGCATAGACTGGAAGCACCAGACAGGATATGTAGAAAGCGAAGCGGCAGTATGGTCGACGATGGGACCGAAAGCGACGGCATCGGTGGGGTTGGCTTTTGCGCATCACAGGATGCCTTTGCGAGCCGCTCTGGAAGGGGCACGCCGCGCAGAAGCCCTCGCCAAAGGACCTTACGGGCGCGATCATCTGACCGTCCTTATCCTCAAACGGTCTGGCGAGCCAGTGGAAGCAGCCCTCCGATGGCTACACGAGAATGCCAGCCCGGTAGAGCATTTCCTCAAAGTGGCAAAAGGGCTTACCACAGAAGGCATCTCCTTGCGTATCGGGCGGCTCTTTGGTGAAGTAGCAGGCGGACTTGTAGATAAAGAGATGGCACGAGCGGAGCTTCGGCGGCTTCTGACTCGGCGCCAACCAGCCCCTTCGGATGCCCTCCGCAAAGAGATACTGGACTTTCACGACAAGCTGGAAGAACTCTATCCAGAAAGGGCGCCCGAAGCTTTCACTGCATGGATACAAGTGGCAGATTTCCTTCAACGGGGTGAGCTATGAGCCAGTCGGAACTGACTCTGGGTCCGAAAGCGATTGAGTCTTTGAGTTCCCCCTCAAGCCCTGCGTGGCGGGGTTTTAGCATAGAACCGCTGGATGTATGGCTTTTTCGGGATGGGCGCCCTTTTGATGCAGGTAGCGATGTGCAAGCGCGCAGTTTGCGCATGCCCTCGCCTTTTGCTGTGTTTGGGGCTTTGCGCACTTTCTTTCTGCTCAGGTCGGGCATTTCTCCTAAGGACTTTCATGAGCGGCGCCTTCCCCCTGAAAGCCAAGCCCAGCGTTGGGGTGAGCCTGGACCGTTTCCCGGGGATTTTCAGATGCGAGGACCTTTTTGGTGCAAAGAGGGAATGCTTTATTTCCCTGCGCCAGCCGACCTCGTGGAGGATTCCGAGGGAAAGCTTCACTTGCTGACCCTTCTCCCAGATCAGCGCTTACTCGCCCATACAAACCTCCCTTCCCCATATCACCTCCCCTGGGCAAAAACCCCTGAACCTATCAAAAGCCTTAGCGGTCGGTATATCTCTCAGGCTGAGTTCAAGCGCTATCTTGAGGGGACTCTCGCGGGTGCACCGACTAAGGAAGTCCTTAGAACTGACCATGACTTTTTTGACACGGAAGTACGCACAGGCATCAAGCTCAGCGATAGTCGCACAGCGAAAGAGGGCTTTTTCTACCAGGTGGAGTATTTGCGACCAAAAGCAGGCGTGTCGCTCTATGGAGAAGCCCACCTGCCTGAGGGCATCTCTCCCGCAGAGGGAATGGTCTTTTTAGGCGGGGAACGGCGCATGGGCTACCTGCGGTGGGAAGAAGGCAATCTTTTTGATGAAAAAGGGCTTCTTCGGTCTGGAGCAAAGGGGTGCATAAAGCTTATCTTGCTTTCGCCTGCATGGTTTTCAAGGGGAACACAGCCAGAAGGCGGATGGGAAGCGTTCATGGGGGCGGGCTGGAAGCTCCATGGCGCGATCATACCC
>CAZZMF010000212.1:0-3095 GCA_964655255.1 uncultured Sphingobacteriaceae bacterium | reverse complement strand
ATAGTGGGGTGTGCTATCTGTGGCCCGAATCTCATAAAAAGCCCGCAAATAATGCATTTCTTGACCATCGGGCACATGTTCCGCCGGGACGACCATCCACCGTTCAGCCTCTATGAGGAGCATGCTTTGGGCGAAGCGCTTTCGGATAAACTCGTCTTGTTGCCACGCAGCCTCCAAAAAGTGCCCCATCTCTAAGCCATCCCGATTTTTGTACAGGCGCAGAAGGAGCGGCTCATGCTGCGCCGTGGAAATCGCATACAGAAGATGGTCTCTATCCAAGTAAATCCCAAGGTGGTAAATGCTCAACGAAGTGGGGTTCAGCGCGGAGGAGGCATAGACATCCTGTACAGGGAGGGCTTTGGTTATGGTCATAGATCAGTAGATTTCATGGGTGATCTCTGACAGGGCCTGCCCAAGAAGACTTTCTGCATAAGCTTTGAGGAAAGTGCGCAAGCTCGGGGCATCTTGCTCTATGGAAAACGCCATTGGCGGAGCATAGAAAGGGAGCGGAGCGAAATAGTATAGAGCTTTTCGCTTGCCACGACCGCCAGAACGGCGCCGTTCCCGCTTCTGCTGGTATTTCAGCGGCTCCAAAAAGTGCAGAAATGCCCCCACCACCATCGTAGCGTCCTCATAGCCTGCGTGATGCAGTGTAAAGACAAGTTGATATTTTTTGCTGGCTGAGAGGGAGAACTTGAGCTTGAACCATCCGCGAGCAAGGCTACGATTGAAGTAGTAGCCATGCTGTCGGGCATATTCCACGATGTGCTCGGTAAATTGATGATAATAAGGGGAATCTGGATAAGCTTTGGCGACGAGGGCGCGTGCTCCCCGTCCTTCTTCTGGTTTGAGTTTTTCTTCAAGGCTTCTGGCTATGCTTCGCAAAGCCTCCTCCATATAATCAAAGACCGTATA
The DNA here is from genome assembly GCA_964655255.1 of uncultured Sphingobacteriaceae bacterium. Taxonomy (GTDB): domain Bacteria; phylum Bacteroidota; class Bacteroidia; order SpSt-205; family SpSt-205; genus SpSt-205. Next base: position 2,180 of record CAZZMF010000212.1, on the reverse strand, counting down.
ACGGCTTGTGATAATGCGCTGGGAGCGTTCGCGGTCTTGGCGTGTGCGCCACTGAGCGAGACGCTGAGTGAAGCTCTGAACGGCGGCGTCGTAAGGGAGAGGCTGAGCGGGTGTCCAGCTTAGAGCATAGAGGACCGCTTGCTGCAAGCCCAGTAGGACCAGTTCAGTCCATGGCTGTAGATGACCTTCATCAGCTGCCTTCAACGCCATGTAGTATGCCAAGCGCTGATCGGATTTGAGATAGAGCCCTGGCAAGCCCCTGCGCCAGAGGATATACTGCGTCAGCAGAAAAGCAGTTCTGGCATTGCCATCAGTGAAGGGACGGATTTGGGTCACGGCGTGATGCGCCCAAGCCGCAATAGCTATGGGGGAGGCGCCTGCCGCCAGCTGGGCATGTATTTCTGCAAGCAGCGCCCCAAAAGCCGCTTCTACTTCCGTGGGAGGCAAAGAGCGTATAGGACCATTCACAGCCTCCGTGCGGAAAGAAGGCGTACTCCCTCCGCCAAACCGCAATACACTCATGAGGGTAGCCATGTCTAATGGGGACTCGCTTCGGGCTTGCGCAAAGAGTTTTTGCATCGCATCGGTCAGGGCTTGTAGGTGAGCGTGCGCTTCATCAGGAGAGGGATAAGCGGTGCCACCCGCTAATGCCCATGGGGCATAGCCACTCTTTCGGTAAGCAGACCACGCTTCGGGAGAGAGACGCGCTACGCCTTGTAAAGCGAGGAAATCCGCTGCCCACTGATAAAATGCATCAGTCTGGTAGGCTTCCTTGTAGCCTCGCTCTTCTAAATGCCTTTGCCGTGTCGCCCACGAGGGTGCAAGCAAATCCCATTTGTTAGAGAGGGCTTCCAGCCATGCGGTGCGAAAATGAAGCCCATGAGAAGCTAATACAGTGCTCATAGTGGTGAAGTTTGTACCACAAAGGTACAGAGAATACCCTTAGGCAAAAACTGCAAGCTATGTGCGTTTGGCGAGCTGTCCGCAGCCGGCAGCGATGTCTGTGCCGCGACTGCGCCGTATGGTGGCAATAAGACCCTTTTGGGCTAACCACCGCTGAAATAACTCCATTCGCCGCGAAGCACGATAGGGCAGCCCCGGCACAGGATTGTATTGGATAAGATTGACCTTAGCCTGCACCGGCGGCGCTACAAATGCCCGTAAGGCTTCTGCATCCTCAGCCGTGTCATTCACACCGTCCAGCAAAACATATTCCAAAGTGATCCAATCTCGGCGCTTCATGCAGTAAGTTCCCAGACTCTCCCGAATCTCTGCTAAGGGTATTTTAGCTGCTAAGGGGATGAGAGCTGACCGCTTTTCCTGTATTGCACTATGCAGAGAAAAAGCTAACTCAAAGGGCTCTTTTCGCTCTGCCAAGCGCAAGATGCCTTTCGGTATGCCCACAGTAGAAATAGTAATGCGGCGAGGGCTCATGCCCATTTTCTCCGTCAGTCCTGTCAGGGCTTCTATTACGGCAGAGTAGTTAGCCAACGGCTCCCCCATGCCCATGAAGACGACATGGGACACCGGCAACCGCAGCAAGTAGCGAATCGCATACACTTGGAGGAGAATTTCATAGCCTTTGAGCTGGCGCTCCAGCCCAAGCTGCCCTGTCGCACAAAAGCTGCAGTTGAAGCTACACCCCGCTTGGCTGGAAATGCAGACAGTGTGGCGATCTTTATGCGGGATCCAAACTGATTCCACGGCGCCCCCTTCTGGCATGCGCCAGAGAAACTTCCGTGTGCCGTCCCGACTGCTCACCTCATGAATAACTTCTGGTAGTGGGAAAGATAGCTGCTGCCTCAGCAGAGCCCGGAAAGCGCTGGGCAAGTCAGTCATTTGCTCAGGATAAGGTACTCCCCGTTCCCATAGCCAACGCCAGATCTGAGTGGCCCTGTAGCGAGGCTCTCCAAGAGAGACTACCCACGCTTCCAGTTCGGAACGGGATAACTGCCAAACAGGCGTGCCTACTGCGACCATTTACTCATAATCTCCAGAAACTCCTCATTTGTGCGGGTGTGCCGCATTCTGTCCAGCAGAAACTCCGTCGCTTCTACAGGCTTCATTTCGGAGAGGAACTTTCGCAGGAGCCAGATGCGCCCGAGCTGCGCCGAATCTATGAGCATTTCTTCGTGCCGAGTGCCTGACTCCAGCACGTTGATAGCGGGGAAGATGCGTTT
>CAZZMF010000211.1:0-3105 GCA_964655255.1 uncultured Sphingobacteriaceae bacterium | reverse complement strand
CCCAAGAACTGGCCCCCATAGAAGCTCGCCTGGCGATGACCCGTCTGGCAATAGAAGAAGAGCCTGCCCTTTTGGTTAGCGATGTAGAACTCCACCTACCTCGTCCCTCTTATACAATCCAAACGCTCAACTTTCTGCGGCTCGCTTATCCCATGACGGAATGGGTTATTCTTATGGGTGCGGATGTCGCCCAGAGCTTGCCCACATGGAGAGAAGGCGAACGCATCCTCAGCGAATGGCATATCTGGGTCTATCCTCGTCGTGGAATAGAGTGGTCCGCCCTTCCCTCTTCCCCTATGCTCCGAAGCTTTCCCGATGCGCCGCGCATAGACCTTTCAGCGACGCAAATCCGCGCTTATTGCGCCCAGCGAAAGTCCATCCGCTATCTCGTCCCCCCAGCCGTAGAAGCCTATATTCGTGAGCACCGCTTATATGTCCCTTCGCCGTCTGCTACCTAACCTGCTCACCCTGGGCAACCTCGCTTTTGGAAGCTGGGCGATTGCCCTTAGTTATGAAAGCAAGTGGTTAGAGTTTGCGCTTGCTCTGGGGGGAGCGATGATATGCGACTGGCTGGACGGCGGCATAGCCCGTCTCTTGCGCTCCGACTCCGCCATAGGTAAGGAACTGGATGCCTTAGCCGACCTGGTGAGCTTTGGCGTCGCGCCCGCTTTCGCCCTATACAACTATCTCAAGCCCCTGCTCCCTACCCTCCCCTATGGACGAGAATGGCGCTTCTGGATGGTCATGGTGCCCTTTGGGCTGCCACTTTTAGCTGCCTGGCGCTTAGCTCGCTTCAACGCCACTCCTTCCGAAACGAAGCGCTTTTTTGAAGGCTTACCCACGCCAGCGCATGGGGCTTTCTGGGCACTTTGGCTACTCTCAACTCCCAAAGGTCCCTGGCTGCAACCAGCGATATGGATCAGTCTCGTCGCCGCTCTGGGCATACTGATGGTGAGCCGTCTGCCCTTTCTCTCTTTGAAAAGTCGCCATAACCTACCCTGGATCGCCGGGATAGCCTTAGCATGGAGCATCACCCTACTATGGCTCCCCAAAGAAGCCGCTGTCGTCCTGGGACTGGGTATGTATGCGATTGGCAGCTACGGCGCTTCTCGCTTCTTATCAGATGAATGATACGGGGCTGATATGGCGAGTCCGTGAAGCCTCCCCACGGCTGCGCTATGTCCTACGAGTACTGTGCGAACGCTGGACACCCCTTCCTTATCGGATCGTCACAGATGCAGAAGACATACAGACCCCGACCGGTTGGCGTACAATCGCCTACGGCTCTACCAAGCCCGTCCAAGCCGACCTCACCCTCCCTTATTCGGGGTTCATAGCATGGGACCATACAGATTTCGTTCTGCCGCGCTGGAATGACGGGGGCTTTTTTCCGGGGGAAGGCGACTTCGGCTGGGACCTTCCTGCCATGGCTTTTTATGTGCTGACGCTGTATCCCCTGTATGCATGGCGCTACGGCTACGACGAATGGGGCTTATACGCTTGGCACCATGCGCCATTTTATGAGGCGCCTTTTTGGAATGAGCCCTTCGTCCTAAAGCGATGGTATGAGCTTCTGGCGAAACTGGATTTGCGAGTGGAAAAGCCCTCCTTCCAGTGGGAGATTGGCTGGGACATAGACCACCTGTATGCATGGAAAGGGCGCGGGGGGCTGCGCTGGTGGCTGGGCGGCATACGACACAAGGACTTGCACCTTCGCCTCCAAGCGCGCCAAGGTATCATACCTGACCCTTATGACACCATAGACCTTATTTGCTCCCATTTCTATCCTGAGCATAGCCGCTTCTTTTTCCTGCTCTCGCAAGCGCATCCACGAGATAGTTTGGTCTCGCCTCGGCATCCAGATATGCGGCGGGTGGTACAGCGTTTAGTCCAAGCGGGATACGCAGTCGGCATTCACCCGTCTTTTCGTAGTCGAGAGGAGCCGCACCGGATTTCACAAGAAAAAAATCTGCTGGAAGCGTATGCAGAACAGCCCATCTCTCAGAGTCGGCAGCACTATTTGCGTTTCTGGATGCCGGATACCTTCCAGGCGCTGATAGATGCTGGAATCAAAGAAGATTTCACGCTGGCTTTCCCGAAGCGGAGCGGCTTTCTGCTGGGGACGACGCTACCAGTGCCCTTCTACCGGGTAGATATAGAACGGGAAATGCCCTTGACCTTGTGGGGACCAGCGCTCATGGATAGAGTCCTTATGGACGCAGGTATCTCAGCTCTGGCGGCAGAGATTCAGCGGCTTCTACGAGTAGGCAGAGAAACCGGCGGACGGCTTCACTTCATCTGGCATAACTCCACATGGGACATGCTACCGCTGGAAGCTTTTACAGGATAGATAAACTACCGCTGTAATGCCGAAGTGGCACATTCTTTTGACTTTTGAGGGGGGTGTGCGGCGGCGCCGAAGGCGCCGCCGCACACCCCCCAGCTAACCCATGCATCACCACCGATAAAGCACAAAAAGGAAAGCCAACGCAGGACTTTGGTATAACGAGCCGCCTTCCCCTCTCAACCCATCTGTCCAGCAGCTCGAAAAAAGGGTATCACATCGCGCACATTAGTCATGCCAGTCAAGAAAAGAATGAGTCGCTCCAGCCCGAGTCCAAACCCGCTATGGGGTACAGTCCCGTATCGCCGTATGTCTAAATAGGCTTGATAGGGCGCAAGGTCCATGCCCAGAGCCTGCATACGACTCAGCAGGCGGTCATAGCGCTCTTCCCGTTGCGAGCCTCCGATGATCTCTCCAACCCGAGGAAAAAGCACATCAAACGAAGCCACCGTTCGCCCATCGTCATTTTGTCGCATATAGAAGGCTTTGATATCCTGCGGGTAGTTATAAGCGATCACAGGGCGCTTGGCGTATTCTTCCACGAGGTAGCGTTCATGTTCGGCTTGGAGGTCAGCGCCCCACTTTACAGGAAACTGAAAAGCCTTTCCACTGCGCTGAAGGATCTCTATTGCTTCCGTATAGGAAAGGCGCAGGAATGGCTCATTGAGGACGCGCTGCATCTCATCCAATAAAGCTTTTTCATATCGCTCACTTAGGAACTGCAGCTCTTCGGGGAAGTGCTCTATCGTGTAGCGAATGAG
>CAZZMF010000210.1:0-3125 GCA_964655255.1 uncultured Sphingobacteriaceae bacterium | reverse complement strand
CAGATGAATTGCCCGCATCCCCACTCGTAGGAAGGGATATAGCGTGCCTTTCTCATATACCTTTTCCGAGGCGGGATAGCGAAGGGACAAAAAAGTCGACTGCGGTAGGGTTGCCTGTTTGCTCATGGCTCAAAGATAAGGCTTTTGGAAAGTTCCTGAGTCAGGTTGGGGCTTTCATACCGATGCTGAGTATGTGGTTTTGTTTTTGGGTGCGGCGGCGCCGAAGGCGCCGCCGCACATCCTCAAAGTACTCACGACCACGGGAGTACAAAATGGAAAACCAACGCAGGTTCTGACCTTCGCAGGCGTCCCTAAAAAACTGACGTACTGAGCCGCAGGTAAAACCTTTCCCGAAGGAGCTGCTGGGTAATCGGCACGAAGACCCCCAGCCGCATCAGCGCTAACCCAAAAAGCCGACGCGTCCACGCAGGGGGCAGCCAGTTTTGAATGGAGAGTCCGGCTTCGGGGTATATCTTGTCGGTAGTGTGCGCCCCTTGAAGGTGGAAAGTCAGCGTAGGGGTCCACTTCGGCGAGGGAAAACGGGTATTAGGCACAGTCCATTCGTAAAATGCATACAGAACCGAAGAGACCAGGCGTCTGCCGGGATGAGCGGCGAGCGCGTCTGCCATGCCGAGATACATATCGGGTAGTGTGCGAAGCTGTGCCAGCCATATGGGCGGAAGGTTTATTCCGTACATGCCACTGAGGCGAAAGCGCATTTGTGCCCAGCGTCCCCACTGCCAGCGGTGAAGCATATCCATCTGCACCCACAAAGGCAGCTGGCGCGAGGGCGGGCTTTCATTCCAGAGCAGCCCCCCTTGCAGGTGAAGGCGCGGCAGGGTATATTCTGCCCGCCAAAGGGTACTCCCGCGCCGAAGCAGACTCTGCCCGTGAATGTATTCTATCCCAGCAACCAACCGCACCCCTCGCCATGTCTCGACGAGGCTTATGCGTTCTACGGCGCTTCCAGCAGCGTAGCCCATAAGGGAACCCGATAGGGCAGCCCGTAGTTGCAAACCAACGGCGCGCTCCCGCACCATATCTTCCCAGCGAAAGGCATAACCCCGAACAGGCTGCTCATATACCCGCTGCTCAAATGGCAGAGCGCTTGGGGTCTCATCCAGCAAACGAGCCACAGTGCGCTCCCGCACATCATCATAGTAAAATATCCCCACTCGGTGCAGGCGTCCTATTTCTGCTTCGGCACCATATCGCCAAGGCGTACCCAATGCTCCCCCCCAACGGTACGTACCGTAGCCTCCCCATATTCGCACCCGAAAGTACTTAGAGACTTTATCGTTGGTCTCTATGCCGAGTTGGGGGCGCACGCCCTCTGCATCGTGATAAAGCACCAGCGGGCGCAGCACTAAGTTGATGCGTCCCAAAGGCAGGCGGGCAGTAATCAGCGTCGGCAGGTCAAAAAGCCACCGCAGCCGCTGAACCCGAATCGTCGCCATCAAGCTATCCATAAACTGATAGGAGCGGCTCTCGTCCATGGTAAGCGGCTCCGCTCGGTACTGAATCGGGGCAAGCTTATCGGGCAAAATGACTTCCGATCGAGCGGGGCGTTCCTCCGAAGGAAGCACTTCTACAGCTCGGAGAAAGCTACGACTGCGCAACAAAAAAGGTATGGCAGCCGCTTGCCCAGAGCGTAGTCTAAAGGTTACTTCCGAGTGAAGCTGGGTAGGAAACCACAGCGTGTCGCCAAGCTTCTCATAGTAATGCCATATCTTGTAAGCGGTGATGCGTAGGAAGCTATTCTGAGTGGGAAGCTGGTCTATTTCTCCCTGAAAGGCATACAGGGCTGCGTCGGGCAGGGCTATGGTGAGCGTTCCTCGGAGCGCCCATGCTTCTCGCCCCCGTCGTGGAAAAAACTCTATCCGAATCAGTGTATCTGTGCCTTCATACAGCGTGTCCTGAATAGCGTATTCGTAAAAGCTGAATGCTGACGCTCCTACGGGACTGATGAGGTCTGTCTCGCCGAGGGCGATACGCGCTTTGTACAGGCTCATCGGCAGAAAAGTGGTCGGAGAGAGGACACTCTGTACAGGGAGGTTGCCCACTATGCGTTGGGCTTGAAGCGTTTCCGTCTGACGGGTAGGGGTGTAGTAGCGCTTCTCAGTCTCCGTCTCCCATAAAAAGAGATACGCTGGCAGGGAATCTGCCCGTAGCGTATCGAGTATATCTTTCAATCCCAAAGTGAGCTTATTATAGCTGCGGTATTTGTGCGGGTGGCGCAGGGGATCCCAGCGTTCGGCGTTGGCTTGGAGGCGGCGGATGAGGGCATGCGCGGGGTTTTCCCCCGGGCGAATAATCACAGTGCTCACTTCTATTGGCTGCTCTACGAGCTTCACGGTGTCGCCTATCTTACTTGCCAATACATAAAGCGTTTCATACCCTACACAGCGAAACTGTAGAGTATCTGACGGTGCGGCTTCTATACGGAAGCGCCCTTGCAAGTCTGTATAAGTGCCGCGCTGAGTGCGCAGATTTTTGACGGCGACAAAAGGGAGCGGCTCCCCAGAGGTAGAGTCTAATACCTTTCCCCCTATCCAGGCTTGTGCGCACACCAGCCCACCTACAAGCCCCCCCAGCCATTTCATCCCAGCGAAAGTACTCAGGGCGAACGGATGAGGGGCAGGCACTCCATGCTGATTTTTTGCTTTCAAAAACTTCCTCCCAAAGACCCCGCCGCTGATTGTACCTTTGCAAGATGAAGTGGCATACGCTGGCTGTTCATGCGGGCACGGAGCCCGACGCTGCCACAGGGGCGGTAATGGTGCCAGTATATTTCACCTCTACATACGCTCAGGAAGCTCCGGGTATTCATAAAGGGTACGAGTATAGCCGCACTCACAATCCCACTCGCACGGCATTAGAGATGGCGCTGGCACAGCTGGAAGGTGCAAAGCATGGACTGGCATTTGCGTCAGGGTTAGCAGCCACAGATGCTGTACTGCGCTTGCTGGCGCCGGGTGACCATGTGCTGGTAAGTCGCGACCTATATGGGGGCACTTATCGGATTATGCGGCGAGTATTTGAGCCGTGGGGGCTGCAGTTTGATTTTGTAGATACGACCGAGCCAAGCAAAGTAGAGACCGCTCTGCGGCCCGAGACTAAAATGA
>CAZZMF010000209.1:0-3128 GCA_964655255.1 uncultured Sphingobacteriaceae bacterium | reverse complement strand
CCCAATCCCCTCTTTCCCATGCCGCAAAAGGAATAAACTCATAAAATACCCCATGATCCGTCATAAGCAGCATATCCCGACTGCCCGTCGTATCCTGAAAAGCAAAAAAGCCTTCAGATGCGTTGTAAATCTCCGTATAATGCACATTCGGTGAGGGAAGGTACCGCGCAAATAGCGCTTCATAGGGCGTAAAGCTCACTGCTCCATGAAATACTGCTTCAAAGTTCGGAAAAACTTCCAGAATGTGATGGGCGCCTGTGCGATTGAGCAAGGCATCAAATAGGAGTACTGTCCATGTGGGCACCCCCGCTAAGCCGACAATAGACAAACGCTCTTTTAAAAGGGCTTCTACCATACGAGGTAGTTTTTCCTCCCAGTGAGGGATAAGGGCAATCTCCAGCGACGGTGCCCGAAAAAGGCGATAGAACCGAGGCATATTTGCAAGCAGCACAGCACTCAGGTCACCATAGCGGGCGTGAGCACCTAAATGGCTAATCTGGTGCGAGCCACCGATGCTGATGATTTTGCCCTGTAAGAGGCGGGTCGTAGCTTTGTACAAAGTGAGATAAGTGGCAAAAAGGTCCTTAGAGGCGCGAAAGTGATTATAACGCAAGCTCTCGGGCGTAATGGGAATATACTTGCTACGGTCATTGGTGGTGCCAGAGGAGCGAGCAAACCACCGTACCATACCTGGCCACAGTACATCCCGCTCTCCCCTCAGCGCACGCTCTATCCAAGGATATAGCTCTTCATACGGCACGATAGGTACTGCCTTCTGAAACTGCTCATAGGACATGCCCTCATGCAAGCCGATCTTTTTACCGTAAAGTGTGTGTGCCCCCTGCGTAACTAGATACTTGTACCACTGGCGCTGAGGAAGCAAAGCATTCGCTTGTATTGCGGTAATGCGCCGATAGGGTCGCCGCAATAGGGCATATATCGGCGCCAGCCAGTTCATACAGGCACAAAAGTAATACCAAAAGTCCCCTTAGTGGCTTTTGTACAGCCTTGTGGGTATGTGGTTTGCGGCGGCGCCGAAGGCGCCGCCGCCCAGCCAAAAACACATACACAGCTTTTGGTATTACCTTCGTTTCGTGGAGACAGTCCAACTGATTGAATGTCCTCGGGATGCGTGGCAAGGGCTTGCTCCCTTCATCCCGACGGAGGTGAAAGTTCAGTACCTGTCAGCCCTCCTAAGGGTAGGATTTCACACGATAGATGCGGGGTCTTTTGTCTCACCGAAGGCGGTCCCCCAAATGCGCGACACGAAAGAAGTTTTGGATGCGCTACCGTGGCAGGACTATCCTGAGACGGGCTTGCTTGTGATTGTAGTCAATCAAAAGGGATTAGAGGCGGCGGTCGCTCATCCCGCTGTGCGTTATGTAGGGTATCCGCTTTCGGTGTCGGAGACCTTCCAGCAGCAAAATGCCCGCCAATCCATCGCTGAGGGCGAAGCATTCGTATCACGCTTGGTAGAGACTTGCCAACACGCGCAAAAGGTACCCGTCGTTTATCTCTCTATGGGGTTTGGCAACCCTTACGGCGAACCGTATTCGGTGCAGATGGTGATTGAGATGGGAGGAAGGCTTGCCGAAAAAGGCGTGCCTATTTTATCCTTAGCGGATACGGTAGGGATCGCCACGCCGGATGAAGTCTATGCGACCACCGCTGCTGTCTTACAAGCCATACCTTCTGTGAAGTGGGGAGTGCATTTACATGCCGCCCCGCAGGACATGTATGCGAAAATAGAAGCCGCGTGGTCCGCAGGAGTAAGACGATTTGATAGTGCTTTGGGGGGATATGGAGGGTGCCCTTTTGCTGGAGTACCACTCGTCTCCAATATCCGCACAGAAACGCTTCTAAGCTTTCTACGAGAGAAAGGCGCCCTTCCTCCGTTGAATGAGTCTGCCCTTACAGAAGCGCAGAGCCTCCTACCGCTTGCCTTTGCCCAATAAATCTTACCTTTGTGCCCCACGATGCACCTTGTATGGGGTATCGTCTGGGCGCAAGTTCTATCGCTTCCCCAAGTAGAGAAGCGGTTGGCTGAGCTGGGGCACTTCGTCCTCAATGCCGAAGACACCAAAGCCAAAGACTCCGTCAATCGCCTGTTTCTTGCTTTGTGGAAAGAGACCATGATGCGCCCAGAAGCGTTCAGTTACCCCTTTGATTCGGTGGTGACGGTGTCCGACCTTTGTCCGCCTGACAGTGCTTTTCGGGTATTTACGTGGCAAGTGGTGGACTTCCCTAAAATGGAACATACATACTATGGCATCTTAGTGCGACGATGGCGCCCAGATGAAAAATCCCCTTGGCAAGTGCGGGTCTATGAACTCAAAGCGATTCCAGATGTGCTGGATGAAGAGGACATAGAGCGACGCACCCTCTCTCCAGAGGAATGGGTCGGAGCTCTGTACTACCATCCGCGTTATGTGAGCCATGGCGTGCTGCGTTATGAGGGCGAAGCGCTCGTTCCACGGGGACAGAAGCTTCGCCGAGAAAAGATGATATACTACGTCCTACTCGGCTGGAATGGCTACAATCGGCGCCAGAACTTCAAGCTGGTGGAGACGCTCTTTATAGATCCCCGACAACCAGAAAAGGTGGTCTTTGGGGCTCCTGTGATTTATGTAGGAGTGGTACCTAAAATGCGCTTGATCTTGCCTTATGGGGAGACGACCGCCCTTTCCCTCAATATGGGCTGGTATGTGAAAAAAATCGGTGGTAAAAAGCGCTATCCTGCCATCATTTTTGATCATGTCAGCACCTCTCGGCGCGGGGGACGCATGTGGGAAGATCCCCGCCCTTTTTTTGGCGCGGACGGTACCTACGATGCCCTGGAATTCTGGAAGCGCCGACGCTTTGAGGGACGACGCGGTATCCTCGTCTATCGCCGAAATGTAATTCCTTACGCACCAGAGATAGAACATTATGACCCCCGGGTCATCCAAAGACAGCGGCAGGAGGCAAGTCAAAAGCTTCATAAATACGGCCTCACTCCATAAGCGCCCACTCCTATTTCTTGCCATTCTGGCACTGGTATATGCCAGTGGAATAAGCCTTTTTCTGGGCTGGTGGACGCGCCCTGTCTTCCTCACTGACTATAAAGAAGGCGAGGTATGGCTCCACAG
>CAZZMF010000208.1:0-3168 GCA_964655255.1 uncultured Sphingobacteriaceae bacterium | reverse complement strand
CTATGGATTGATGAGTACTTTGGGCTTTGGACTGCTGGCGCTCTCTGCCGAGCCCCTTGAGTACAAAACGCTTCGGGGTTTGGGCTATCAGCGTCCGGGCTATGCGGTGGCGTTAGGGCTGGCTTTGGCGTCGCTGTCTGGGATGCCTCCTTTAGCGGGCTTTTTTGCAAAGTATGCTGTATTTGCAGCGGCTTTTCGTGCTGGCTATGTCGTACCTACCCTGGTGGCGCTTGGCGCCGCTCTGATAGGATATTTCTACTACTGGCGCCCTATTGCATGGATGTACCAGCAAGGCGAAAGCCTTCTCGCCGTACGCGCTATTCTGGCTACTGGGGCGATTATGTTGCTTATTCTGGGCATCGTGCCGGCTCTCTTATGGGGATGGATGGACTACCTCTATGCGATAGCGGGCTACTTCCAACCTCGTCCTTGATATGGCATGGGTAAGGCTCATTTTATGGAGCGGCGTAGCGATACTCATAGAAGTAGGCTTAGGACGGCGCTGGGGAGAAATACCTCCGCTGGGGCGTTTTTTTTCTCCTGTGGAGGGCTTTTGGCGAAATGCAGAGCCAGCTGATTTTGCGCCGCCCACTGAAATCAAAATCCCTTCGTTGCAAGCCCCCGTTGTGGTTATATGGGATAAGCGCTGGGTCCCCCACATCTACGCCCAAAACGAAGCCGACCTGTACCGAGTACAAGGCTATTTACAAGCATACCTACGGCTGTGGCAAATGGAAATCCAATCCGATGCCGCTGCAGGACGCCTAAGCCGGCTTCTGGGAGAGAAGATGCTCCCGCATGACCGAGCCATGCGTCGCCTGGGCATGCCTTATGCAGCCGAGCGGGCATATCAATCTATCTTGTCTGACTCTCTTATGAAAGCTGTCTTGGAGGCTTTTGCAGAGGGGGTCAATGCTTACATAGCTACGCTCAAGCGGCGGGATTATCCTTTTGAGTATAAGCTGCTGGACTATGCCCCAGAACCGTGGTCGCCTTTGCGCTCGGTTTATCTCGTCAAATACATGGCATACGACCTCACGGTTCGCAGCCCAGATAAATACCTCACCCGGCTCCTTCCTTTTATCGGTAAAGGCGCCATAGATACGCTTTTCCCCAATCGGGCGCCTTTTGGGCATACGACCATTCTTAGCTCGGCGGGGATTCCTGAGAGAGAACTGCCGCCGCAGCCGCCAGTGTATTACAGTATAGCCTACGCCGAAGACAGCGCCGGACAAGCAGAAGAAGCCTCCCCTGTGTGGACTGGTAGCAATAACTGGGCACTCAGCGGCAAAAAAACCGCCACAGGCTATCCGCTCTTAGCCAACGATCCCCACCTGGGATTGAACCTCCCTTCTATCTGGATAGAGATGCACCTCGTCGCTCCCACTGTAAATGTGTACGGCGTTACGCTTTTGGGCGCGCCGGGGATTATCATCGGCTATAATAACGCTATCGCATGGGGCGTAACGAACGTGGGACCCGATGCGATGGACTTTTACAGAGTACGGTATGCAGATGCGCAGCAACGGAGCATTTTTATTGCAGGACAAGTGCAGCCCCTGCATCCACGACCAGAGACCTTGTGGGTCAGAAAGCCTACGGGAGGCTTAGATATGCTAATAGATACCGTTTGGTACACCCCTTGGGGACCTATTGTTCATCGTTCTGCGGACTCTATTCCTCGCCCTCTGGCGGGCAAAGCCAAAGAAGTTCCTATTGACTGTGCCCTTCGCTGGATAAGCTACGAGCCTTCCAACGAAGCCCGCTGCTTCTACGAACTCAATCGCGCCCGCAACTTAGAAGACTACAAAAAAGCCCTCCAGCACTTTGGCAGTCCTGCCCAAAACTTCGTCTATGCGGATACAGCAGGGCATATTGCTTTATGGGTACGAGGTTTTTATCCCCTGCGTTGGCGCGAGCAAGGAAAGTTTGTCTTAGATGCAGAACGCCCAGAGCATCACTGGAAAGACTGGCTCACCTTTGAACAAAATCCCCACACCATAGACCCGCCAGAAGGGTTTGTGCGTTCTGCCAACTCCTACCCTGCGGGAAGCAGCTACCCGTATTATCTGGGCTGGTACTTTGCTCTACCTGACAGGGCAGCGCGCATAGAGGAAAGGCTACGGAGTATGGAGAAAGCTACGGTAGATTCTTTTAGGCTTCTCCAGTTGGATGTAGAAAACTTTTTAGCAAAGCAGGCACTGCCGATTATGCTCACATATTTATCTGGGGAGAAGTCGCGATGGTTAGATACACTACGGGCGTGGGATTATCACTTTCGGGCAGAAATGCGCGCCCCTACGCTCTTTCGCCGCTGGTGGAAAGCCTTCCATGCTGCTGTATGGAAGGACCTATCCGTGCGCCTCCCCGAATGGGAGATTACCCTCAAGATCATGGAAGATGTCCATGCCGCTCGTCAAAAAAATGCCCCCTCTCCTCATCCCCGCTGGCTAAGTACCTCAGATACGGGCGCGAAAAGCTTACGGCGGCTGCTATTAGAGAGTTGGAGAGAGACGGAAGCTTGGGCTGCTCAAGCAGGGGATTCGCTAATATGGTGGCGCTATCGCGGCACCCAAGTGCGGCACATGGCACGCTTGCCGGGTTTCAGTAGTCATACGCTGCGCACGGATGGGGACGGGCAGTGCGTGAATGCGATTGGCTCTACCGCAGGTCCCTCATGGCGCATGGTCGTCAGCCTCAAGCCCCCTGTACAAGGTTATGGCGTCTATCCGGGCGGACAATCCGGCAATCCCGGCAGCTTTCATTACATGGACTTTCTTTCCACATGGGAGCGGGGCGAACTGTATCAACATGCCTTCTACCCCACCGTAGAAGCTTTCCCTGACTCCCTTATTCTGCGCACTACGCTTGTACGGTCAGCCGCTTATTAAAAGTCAGTTCATGGCGTTAGCATTACTTTTTCGTAGGACAGGTATTGACACCTAAGAGATAGTACAGTCCGCATCGTCCCAGAACCCCCGTAAGAAGAATGATGCCCCCAACAATTGCAAGCCACCACATATTTGCATAAATGCCTGCCCCTATAAGCACTGCTCCAATCAGTACGCGAAGGGCTCTATCTATGCTGCCGACATTCTGTGTGAGCTTCATAAGCATGCGCTTTGAAAGGAACTAACAAAAATAGAGCGAGCCCAGTCTCGTAGGGAT
>CAZZMF010000207.1:0-3171 GCA_964655255.1 uncultured Sphingobacteriaceae bacterium | reverse complement strand
GCGCAGGATGGACAGCGCTAAAGCCCCCACCTGTGACTTCTGTGGGCGTAGCGGGGCGCAAGTGCCACTGATTCAGTCGCCAATCAAGGAGGCTTTCATCTGCATGGATTGCGTGGATCACATTCACGAGCTGGCTTCCCAGGAACTGCGCCGCGCCCGCCGAGCCCGCGGTTGGAAAATGCCAAAAACTTCCCCTGCGGAAATCAAAGCCCACTTAGACGAATATATCGTCGGACAAGAAGCCGCCAAACGCAAAATAGCCATCGCCGTTTATAATCATTATCGGCGCATCGCCGCGCTCCTGACTCAGAAAGATAAAACCCCTGCTGTCCGCGTAGAAAAAAGTAATGTTCTCCTTATTGGTCCTACTGGCACTGGGAAAACCCTGATAGCTCGTACCATAGCGGATTTTCTCAAAGTGCCCTTTGCCATAGCAGATGCCACCACCCTCACCGAAGCGGGGTATGTAGGGGAGGATGTGGAAAATGTCCTGGTGCGGCTCCTGCAAGCTGCCGATTACGATGTAGAATCTGCCCAGATCGGGATCGTGTATATTGACGAGATTGACAAAATCGCCCGCAAGTCTGAGAACCCTTCGCTGACCCGGGATGTCGGCGGGGAAGGGGTACAACAGGCACTCCTTAAGCTGCTGGAGGGCACTATCGCCAACGTCCCTCCCAAAGGCGGACGCAAACACCCTGAGCAGAGCTTTATCCCTGTCAATACCGAGAATATCCTCTTTATCTGTGGGGGCGCTTTTGAGGGGCTGGATAAGATCATTGCTCGGCGGCTCTCCCGACAAACGATTGGATTTCGGAAAGATCGCTCTTTAGAAGATCGCCCCGAAAACCTCTACGCTTATGCGCAACCGGAAGACCTGCGGAAGTTCGGGCTAATACCCGAGTTTATTGGACGGCTTCCGGTGATAGCGGCGATGGAGCCGTTGGATGAAGCTGCGCTACTGCGCATCCTCACCGAACCCCGTAATGCCTTGGTGAAGCAATATCAAGAGCTTTTAGCGTGGGATGGGATTGAGCTGCACTTCACAGAAGGGGCACTGCGTCGGATCGCTCGTGAAGCCCTCCAGCTCGGCACCGGTGCCCGGGCGCTGCGGGCGCTTATGGAGACCGTGCTGGAGGATATTCTCTTTCAACGCCCCAGCGGCACGACCGTAGTAGTAGATGAGGAGACTGTAGACAGACGACTTATGCCCTTACGCGCAGCGGGGTGATACCAAAGGGGGACATTCCGTTGCCTTTTGGTAGGGCGGCGGCGCCAAAGGCGCCGCCGCCCTACATATACCCTCATGCACACTCCTACCCTCTGTCCAAAGCCTGCAAAGCACAAGATAAAGGCAGTACAGCGTTCGGGTATCAGCGCCCTGACAAACTTTGTATATACCTTGCCAGTTCTTGCCGGCCCAGGCTGGAGGTGAACGCTTCATTCACGAGGAAGTAGTTCTGTGGGTCGCAGGTGCGGGTGTAGGCGTATTTCGCCAGTTCCAAGCGATTATTCTCAGCGGTGAGGGTGCGGCATAAATCCCGAACCTGCTGAGCCGAAGGGCAGTTCGTGGAGACGATTTGTTTAGCTACTTCTAAACGGGTCATTTCGTCTGCGGTGGCTTTGAGGGTAGCTACGGCTTGGGCGGCACTTTGGGCGCTCATGCAAGGTGTACAAGAGGTACCTGGCGTAGGGGTGCCGCCAACCGGAGCCGTTGGAGATGGCATACCAGTCCCCCCCGATGGCACGCAAGACTGGCGCGCAGGGCGCCGCTGGATATAGCGCATAAGGTCTTCCTTACTGCTGGAGAACTCAAACGCTTCACTGACCACAAAGTAGTTCGCCAGGTCGTGGGTATAATCATAGGCAAACTTTGCCAGGTCTAAGCGGGCATCCTCAAAGGTGAATACCAACATCATCTCTCGCACATCTTGGGCGAGGAGGCAGTTTTGTCGGGCTATAGTTTTTGCGATCTCTAAACGGGTCTGGTCAAAAGTCTCTTGGCGTAGCGTTCGTAGCGCTTGGGCGAAGCTTTCCCGGCTCATCGGAAAGGTGCAGTTGCAGGGGCCGCTGTAACTGCTTCCGGTGTGAGGAAAGGGCGTAGTGGGCGAGGCGGGTACTGTGTTAGGTGGGGCGGAGTTGCTTATCTGGGTGCCACTCCCAGTCTGGACTTGTATGGTGGGGTTGAAAATAATGGTCGTTCCTTGCCCTTGGGGAGGGGTCTGTGATGGGGGTGTACCTGCGGTCGGCGGTGCGGGTGACACAGGGGGCGCAGGTGGCGCAGTGTCTTCTGGGCGAGGCGTACGATTATAGAGCGCAATCGTGTATTGCCCTTTCCGCTTTCTTAGGGCATACTGTTCAACCATGCCCCGCTCTACGTAAAAGGTACGGCGCAACTGAATCACACGCCCTTCACTGGGATAGATATAGATGGTTGCCCGTTGGGCGCCCTCTGGTAAATCACGGGCTTCAGCTCGGGTCACGGGGGCATCGGAGAGCCACTCGCCGTTGAGGTATAGGCGAAACGGTTCGCCTGTCTCGGATATGAGCACAAGGTCCCCTGTCGGTCCTTGCGCAAGGAGCCATCCGAGCCCCCAGATGCCCCAAAGTTTTTTGTGCATACCCGTAAAGGTAGCGTCAAAAAGCATGCCAAGCGACCTTTACCATAGTTTCACGCCGCCGCGAATAACTTTGACGCAAATGAAGGGGCTTAGGTGGCTATGGCTATTAGCGTTGCCTTTGGCTTGCAAGAAAAAGGATAATCCCCGTCCGAAGCTGCCGCCGACAGCACGGTTTTTTGTGGACTCTATCGGGTTGGATACTGCGAATAGACTGCCTTCACGCTTTGAGTTGCGCTGGTATGGCGATGATCCAGATGGATATGTGGTAGGGTATGAGCTGCGCATGAATGGGGGCGCTTGGAGCTTCACGACAGCGCAGGAAAGTACTTTCGTAGTATCTTTTGAGCGAGGCGAGCAGTACAAGGACCTTATTTTTGAGCTGCGGGCAGTGGATAATGACGGGCTGCGCACAGAACCGCCAGCTCGCCTGCGCGTGCCTTTACGCAACTCTCCTCCTATCTGCCGCATAGATGCAAGCCTTGCACCGCCTGATACGGCTCTCGTCGCTATTACGATCTCGCTCCTCGTAGATGATCCCGAAGGACGCGAA
>CAZZMF010000206.1:0-3213 GCA_964655255.1 uncultured Sphingobacteriaceae bacterium | reverse complement strand
GAACGGGATAGTCTATGTTGAGATGGACATGGAAAACTGGCTCGGGGCGACCCGGATAAAGAAGCTCATAAAACTTCTTGTACTCCTGGGGCTGGACATTGGTTGGATGCTCGCGCCAAAGGGGCTTTTGATTGATAGGGCTGCCTTCTACCAGGACGGGAATGGAGAGGAATCGGGCATACTTTTCAGCGACTTGGCGAACCTTCCAGACTTGGGCATATTCATCATAGTCTTTGGAGAGATGTAAGATCACTGTTGTTCCTCGACCTTCGGGGCGTTCTGCCTGCTCTATTTGGTAAGCTTCTGACCCGTCCCCTATCCAGCGTACCGCAGGGGCGTCGGCTTTGTAGGATTTCGTTAGGACTTCCACTTTCTCTGCTGCCATGAACGCCGAATAAAACCCCATCCCAAAAAAGCCGATGATGTCCGTCTCTTTATACTTCTCAGCGAACTCCCTGGCGCTGGATGCCGCTATTACGGTCAAAAACCGTTCTACTTCTTCCTCCGTCATGCCGATGCCATTATCTCGGATGACGAGCTGACGCTTGGCTGGATAGACCAAAATCTCTACTTTTAGCTCATCCGCAGAGACTTGTATGCCCTCAGAAGGGGCAATAGCAAGAAGCTTTTGACACGCATCCACGCCGTTGGCGATGAGTTCTCTCAGGAAGACATCCGCATGGGTGTACAAGTACTTCCGAATGATGGGCAGTAGTCCAGAGAGATTGACGCCGAGCGTGCCTGTGCGCATGCGGCAAAGTTATCACCGAAGATAGGAAGTTTTTGATACAAATGTTGCAATAATGCCTTACCTTTGCGGGCATGGAGTTCGTCATAGGGATCGGATTAGGACTCGTCTCTGGCGTCCTAAGCGGCTTAGTGGGTATAGGGGGCGGGACAGTTATCATCCCTGCGCTGGTTTTGGGGCTGGGATATTCCCAGCATCAGGCTCAGGGGACAGCGCTCATGGCGTTTGCCTTTCCGATATTTGCGGCTGCGGCATGGAACTACTACCGCTTCAAACGGGTGCGCATCACGCTGGCGCTGGCAATGGCAGCATCTTTAGCGGTGAGTAGCTACTTTGTGGCTCATCTGGTGGTGCACAAGATAAATGGCGACGACCTCAAAAAGATTTTCGCAGTCTTTCTGGTGCTGATGGCGGCGTATATCTTCTATAAGTCGCTTCGCCCTATCCAAGCCAAGCCAGCAGAGCAGCCTGATAGATGGAGGGAAGGATTGGTAGGCTTATTGGTCGGCACCCTAACCGGCGCCATCAAAGGGCTTACAGGGCTTGGCGGGGGAGTGATTATGGTGCCGCTTTTGCTCCTTCTGGGACGGATAGACCAGCACACCGCCCAAGGCACAAGCCTTTTCACTATGACGCTACCAGTAGCTTTTATGGCAGCTATCCCCTACTGGCAAGAAGGTCATGTGCAGTGGTGGATGGTGTGGGGACTGGTAATAGGCATCATTATAGGGAGCTTTTTCTCCTCACGCTTCGCTCAGAAGCTGGCTGGTCCCCTGCTTGCTCGGATTTTCTCCACTACAATCGGAATCATGGGGATAATCATGCTCCTCTAATATGTGGACGGTAGGTTTTGACACCACGACCTGGTCGCTACTTATTATAGCGACGCTGATTGGCACGGGTGCGGGGCTCATCAGTGGGTTAGTAGGTGTCGGCGGAGGCATCGTCATTATTCCCTTATTGTCTATGCTCCTCCAGTTTGACCAACATACAGCCCAGGGCACAACTCTGTTGGTTTTCTCGCTGCCTATACTCATACCAGCCGCCCTGAACTACAAAAAAGCAGGGCACTTAGACATCCCCGTCGCCCTGGCGATAGCCGTAGGGATCCTTTCCACAGGCTACTTTGTAGGGAAGTGGGCGCAAGGTCTGGACAAGGTGCTCCTGCGAAAGATTTTTTCAGTTTTCCTTATTCTGATGGGCGGCTATCTATTTTGGCGGGCGGGGCGTGCCTTACCTACCGTAGCCCCAGGGGATCGGTCGCTTTCTCAGCGGCTACTATCAGGATTTCTTATTGGGGCGCTGACTGGCGCTTTGAATGGACTGACAGGATTGGGGGGAGGGCTCATCATCGTGCCGCTGCTGGTCTTTCTTTCACGGATGGATCAGCACACAGCCCAAGGCACGAGTCTTTTCGCCGTCACGATGCCAGTGACTTTCGTCGCAGCGTATCCCTACTTAGAAGAGGGAAACGTTCATATCCCCGCAGCCTTAGCAGTTGCACTGGGGCTCACTATTGGAAGCTATGGCAGTTCTATATTTGCGCAGAGGGTTCCAAGAGCGACCTTGACCCGCATCTTCGCTTTTGTAGTGGTGCTGACGGGGATTTACAAGGTTTTAGAAGCCCCGAAAAAAGACACCCCCAGCAGGGAAGCCCCTACTTCTCCTGCTAAGTCAACCGACGCCCCCCACTGATAGCAGCCGTCATCATAGCCATCCTTAGCCCTTCAACCTAACGGCGATGGATATCACAATAATCGCCGTTAGTGCCCGGCGGCTCTACGAGCTTGTGGTGTAATCTTGTACCTTCGCTCCATGCGGGAAGTTTTCATCGTTGCTGCGAAGCGCACGCCGATAGGGAGCTTCATGGGGACGCTTGCTTCTGTGCCGGCTCCCGAACTGGGCGCTATTGCCCTCAAAGCCGCCTTGGAACAAGCTCACCTTCCCCCTGAAGCGGTGGAGGAGGTGTATTTTGGTAATGTACTCTCTGCTAATCTCGGACAAGCCCCTGCCACTCAAGTCGCCCTCAAAGCCGGACTTCCCCCTACCACTCCGACCACCGTCGTCAATAAAGTATGCGCGTCGGGGCTCAAAGCTGTCATGATAGGGGCGCAGACGATTCGCCTCGGGGAAGCGGACCTCATCGCAGCTGGTGGCATGGAAAGCATGAGCCAGACGCCCTTCTATGTGCCTAACTATCGCGCTGGGCGGCGTCTTGGGCATATACAGCTGTTGGACGGTATTTTGCGGGATGGACTGGAAGATGCCTACTGCGGATTGACCATGGGTGCCATTACGGAGACCTGCGCCGCCACCTATGGGCTTTCTCGCGCTATGCAGGACGAATATGCCATCACCTCCTACAAACGCGCCCAAGAAGCCCAAGCCAAGGGGCTTTTCGCCGAAGAGATCGTACCCGTGCCTGTCGCTCAACGCGGCTCCACTACCCTTATCGCCGAGGATGA
>CAZZMF010000205.1:0-3214 GCA_964655255.1 uncultured Sphingobacteriaceae bacterium | reverse complement strand
CACGCCGATGGGGTTGACGTTGCCCCAGTAGGTCTCTTTCTGTGGGTGCTCTAAGGGATCGCCATAGACTTCGGACGTGGAAGCCAGAAGGATAGTGGCGCCTTTGGCACGGGCAAGTCCAAGGCATTTGTGGGTACCGAGGGCGCCGACCTTCAGCGTCTGAATCGGCATGCGCAGATAATCGGCAGGGCTGGCCGGCGAAGCAAAGTGTAAAATATAATGCAACTCCCCCGGCACATGTACGAAGTTGGTCACATCGTATTGCATGAAGGTAAAGCGAGGGCGCCCGAAAAGGTGGGCGATATTGTCCAACGAGCCAGTGGAGAGATTATCCATGGCGATGACATCAAAGCCTTCTTCCCAGAAGCGATCACAGAGGTGAGAGCCGATAAAGCCTGCCGCTCCGGTGATGAGTATGCGTTTTGGCATCGGGCAAAAGTACTGAAGCTGTACCTTTGCTGCATGCCGAAGCGAACCTATCAGCCCAGCCGAATAAAGCGGCTGCGCACGCATGGATTTCGGGCGCGGATGCGCACGCGTTGGGGGCGAGCCGTGCTGGCGCGTCGCCGTGCCAAAGGACGCTATGTGCTGACTGTAAGCGACACCATAGCTGGAAAGCCGTATTAGCGACGCGCGCCTTCCCCGCGCTGAGCGCTTGCGCGGACGAAAGACCTTTCAGCTTCTCTTCCACTTAGCGAAGCGCTGGGAAAAGGGCGCTTTGCGTTTGTATGCCGTTGCCTTCCTCATCAACCTGGGGCTTCCTCGTTTGCAGGTCGCTTTTGCCGTACCGAAAAAAGTCCTGCGAAAAGCCGCCCACCGCAATAAAGTTCGTCGTCGCCTGCGTGAAGCCTACCGACAAGAAAAGGCGGGCTTTCTGGCGAGCTTTCCTTGGGGGCAGGCGTGGCTTTTCTGGCAGTGGCGCGGTGCTGAGATCCCCACCGTCCCAGCGCTGCGCCACGAGATGCGTTATCTATTTGACCGATTTCAACGGGAATGCTGCGATACCTTTTCGTCGGACTGATTCGCCTGTATCAAGGGCTGATCTCGCCGTACTTTCCCCCTTCTTGCCGCTATACACCGACCTGCTCTCAATATGCTATAGAGGCGCTGCGCAAACATGGCACCCTAAAAGGCCTGTGGTTAGCTTTGAATCGGCTGCGCCGGTGCCATCCATGGGGCGGGTCGGGATATGATCCTGTGCCTGACTGATTTTGTAGCTTTGCGCTGTGGTGTGGATTTTTTTATCACCTGACTTCCCTCCAAACTATCACCTATTTGCATGGCACTTCAAAGAGCTGGGGGGGATCGCTGCGGGGATTAGTGCAGCGCCTTCGCATGCTTTGCCTCCGCACGTAGCTCAATCCTTGTCGTGGTATGAAAGCGTTTCTGACTTACACGATACCGAAGCCGTCATAGCGGCTGCACGGCGGATTGCGGAGCGTTTCGGGCGAGTGGATGGAGTGGATTCCTTCAACGAATACTGGCTTCCGCTGGAGGCGGCTATTCGGGATGCGTTGGACATTCCGGGACCTAAGTCTGCTGACCTCCCTGCCTTTCAGCAAAAAAGTCAGATGAAAGCCTACTTTCAGCGAGCGGGGATTGAGCCTATTCCTGGGCAAGTGGCGCGGGACTTTGCCGATGTAGAGGCATTCGTTGAGCAGTACAAACTGCCTATTATCGCCAAACCAGACAAAGGCGTCGGCGCCAGCGCCACCTTCAAAATTTCCACCACCGCTGACCTTAAGCACTTCCAGACCAGCTTTCGTCCGGGCTATCTCTTGGAGAAGTTCATCACGGGCACCATACAGACCTATGACGGGCTGGTGGATAAAACCGGGCGCATCGTCTTCGCTGCGTCTCTGGAATATAGCCGAGGCGTAGCCGAAGTCGTCAGCGAGGATACTGATATTTTCTACTGGGTACAAAGGGAGATTCCCCTTGACTTACAGGAGGTAGGTCCGCGCATCGTCGCCGCTTATGGGCTCTCTGCGCGGTTTTTCCACTTTGAGTTTATCCGCTCATCCGAAGATGGACGACTTTACCCTTTAGAGGTGAATATGCGCCCGCCCGGCTATCCCACGGTGGACCTTTTCAACTTCGCTCATGACATAGACCTATATCGGCTCTGGGCAGAAGTAATACACGGCTATCCTGTGGCTTCCGTGCCGCCTGCGAAATATTACGCTTGCTACATTGCCAGAAAAAGCTCCATCGGCTACATGCACACGCATGAAGAAGTTCTGCGGCACCTTCAAGGCGTTCTTTTGTACGATGCGCCGACCATACCTCTCTTTCGGGCGGCAATGGGCGACCATCACTATATCATTCGCACGCCAGATAAAGAGCAAATGCTGGAGATGGCTTATTTTGCACAGAAGCGCTTGACCCTATGAATATCACGCATCATCGTTGGTGGGTGCCTGCTTTGAATCGGGAGATGGGCATCAATCGCTATGGAGAGCAAGGCATAGCTTTCTTGGCATTCCCTGCCCAAGAGGGCGACCATCGCAATCTGGAAGGTTTCGGGCTGATAGAAGCTATTGCGCCTTTCATAGAGAAGGGGAAAGTCCAGTTTTTCACCGTAGATAGCTACGACGCCGAAAGCTGGACGAGTCAGAGCCTGCCGCCTTGGGAACGCGGTCCGCGCCACGAAGCTTATGTGCGATACATCATGGAAGAGGTCGTCCCCTTTATTCGGTCGCATACAACCGCTCCGATTTGGACGACTGGCGTCAGCATGGGCGCTTATCACGCCGCTAACTTTCTCTTTCGCTTTCCACATACCTTCGCTGGGACGATAGCCCTCAGCGGCGTCTATGAACTCTCAGAGTTTCTCGGGAGCTATAGCGATGAAATAGTGTATCTCAATAGCCCCCTCTGGTACCTTCCTAATCTCACGGACCCCTACTATCTGGACGAACTGCGGAAGAAGCGGATTATTTTATGTGTAGGACAGGGGGATTGGGAAGAGCCGATGCTTACACAGACGCGTCAAATGGAGCGTATCTTGAGAGAAAAAGGCATCCCGGCATGGGTGGATATCTGGGGGCATGATGTTTATCACGATTGGCCCTGGTGGAAGCGACAGCTCTGGTACTTTTTAGAACGAGAACTGGGTGTACCGGCTTAAGGGAAGAGAGCCTTCTCTACCAGTTCGCATACGATGTGCCCGACCAGCATGTGCACTTCCTGGATGCGAGGGGTATCTGTGGAG
>CAZZMF010000204.1:0-3220 GCA_964655255.1 uncultured Sphingobacteriaceae bacterium | reverse complement strand
TTGTGCAGCCCGGTGAGAAATAATAAAATGCTGGCAGAGAGTAAGCTACATGGGGCGCGGCGGCGCCTTCGGCGCCGCCGCGCCCCCCTCAAAAGGCAAAAGAATGCGCCACTTTGGTATAAGGCACAGTGTGCCTATCTTGAGCAAGCTCACAGGATACCTTGCTGAACTTTATACCCACAAATGGACAATACAGGGAAGCTACTCCTCCTCCCTGACAGTTGGGCTTCTTTTCACGATTTGGCTGGTAGGGGTACTGGAGTCATCTCCAACCAGTTTGTACCTGCTTTGAGCTCTACCTCCACTGGGACGTTATTGGGTAGAGACAGGGCGGTTTCCATCACCTTTTGGATGATGGGGGCGACCTTTTCCACTTCATGGGCTGGCACTTCCCATAAGAGTTCATCGTGGATCTGGAGGAGCATGGGTACTTCGGGCAAGCGCTGGTGTAGGCGCAGCATGGCGATTTTCATCATATCTGCCGCTGTGCCTTGAATGGGTGTATTGATAGCGAGCCGTTCGGCTTCGGCGCGCTGGGCTTTATTGCGAGAGTGAATGTGTGGAATATACCGGCGCCGCCCCAGTAAAGTCTCCGCATAACCTAACTTCTCCACGCGAGCAATCTGGGCTTGAATGTACTGTCGGACCCCTGGATATCGAGCAAAGTACTGATTGATAAGCTGCTGAGCTTCACTGCGAGAGAGCCCGCCACCGAGCCGCTGCACGAGTCCATGTGCTGTAATACCGTAGATGATGCCAAAGTTGACTGTTTTGGCGATGCGACGCATTTCTGGGGTGACTTCATCTGTGCCAAAGAGCCTTTGCGCCGTCGCCGCATGAATATCTCGCCCCAACTGGAAGTCTTCTATCATCTGGGCATCTCCACTGAGTGCAGCCGCGATTCGCAGCTCTATTTGTGAGTAATCGGCGGAAAGCAGTACCCACCCCGGCTGTCCAGCAATAAATGCCCGTCGGAATCGCTTTCCCGCTTCGGTGCGGATGGGGATATTTTGTAGGTTAGGATTTTGAGAACTAAGTCGTCCAGTAGCGGCGACCGCCTGCTGAAAGGTCGTATGTACGCGCCCAGTCTCTGGATGAATGCTACGCAGCAGGCCCTCCCCGTAGGTGTAGCGTAGCTTGTATAACTCCCGATAGCGCAGTAGGACTTCTATAAGAGGGTGCTGATCAGCTAAGGCTTGGAGGGTTTCTTCATCGGTAGCGGGCTGTCCAGTGGGCGTTTTGCGCTGGATGGGCAGCCCCAGCTTCGTGAAAAGCAGTTCGGCTAACTGCTTTGGCGAGTTGAGGTTGAAAGGCTCGCCAGCGAGGCGATGCGCTTCCTGCTCCAGCGCGGCGAGTTCTTTTTCGTACTCTGCATTAAGCTGCCGAAGGTAATCGGCATCTATTCGCACGCCTCGCAGTTCCATCTCCGCCAGCACAGAGAGGAGAGGGAGTTCTACTTCTTCGTACAAGGGGAGAAGCTGCCGCTGTCGGAGCGCTTCTGCGAGGGGCTTTTGCAGGCGTAAAGTCAAATCGGCATCTTGACAGGCGTAGTTTGCCAGGCGCTCCAAGGGGACTTTGCGGATGTCTTTTGTTTTGAGCCCAGCGAAAAGATCAGAATAGGCGTGGGCTTTCTGCAGGTGGAGTTCTCGCTTTGCTACATCTTCCAGGGCATGGGGACGCTCAGGGTCTAAGAGGTAGTCTGCCAGCAGCGTGTCGAAAAATGGTCCCTGGATTCGCAGCCCGTGGCGAGCCAGTACGACCCAGTCGTATTTGAGGTTGTGGGCGACTTTGAGGCGATGGCTTTCGGCGAGGGGACGCAGGGCTTCGCGCCAGGCTTCCCACTGGTCCCGCTCTATGGGGATATAAATCGCCCGTCCTGCTTCGGCACTGAGGGATATCCCTACCAGTTCTGCGTACATGGGGTGAATGTCCGTCGTCTCTGTGTCAAATGCCACAGGGGCTTCTGGGGGGAGGGCTTGGAGGAATGCAGCAAGCTTTTCTGGCGCTGTGAGAATCTCATACTGTGCCTCTGGGATCGTACGGGGCGCCTCGGGGGGGATAGGCTGTTTCCAGAGGGCAAGCAGCCGTTCCTTGTGCCGGCGAAACTCCAGCTCATCCAACAAGGGAAGGAGCTGCTCCCAGTCAGGCGGCTGTACTCTCAAAAGCATCGGTACAAATCGTACCCCTTCGGGTAAAGGGCGTCCTATGTGCCCACCAGACAAAAGGCGAGCAAGCTGATAAGTGGCAAAAGCGGCTTCTCGTCCAGCTTCTAACTTCTGTGCCAGTGCTTTAGGTAGGATAGGAAGGTGGCGATAAATCTCTTCCAAAGAGCCGTACTTTGACAGAAGCTCACGGGCGGTCTTTTCGCCGATCCCGCGCACACCGGGGAGGTTATCGCTCTCATCTCCCACTAAGGCAAGGTAATCTGGTATCTGGGCTGGCTCCACACCGAAGTAATCTCGCACGCCTGCTGGATCTAAGATTTGGGCGGGGGCTTTGCCGCGGGCAGGGCGGTAGAGATGGACTTTTTCAGACACCAGTTGAGCTAAGTCTTTATCTGCCGAGACGAGCCATATACGTTCCACTTCGGGCAGGTGTGCCGCCTCTAATGCCCATGCCGCCAGCAGGTCGTCAGCTTCATAGCCAGGTACTTCGGCTTGGTGGATTCGCAGCGCGGCTAATAGCCGACGGATATAAGGCAAACTCTCGGTCATTTCCTCTGGGGGGGCGCTGCGCTGGGCTTTGTACCCTGCCAGCGTCTCATGACGGAAGGTTGGCTCCGCGCTATCCCACGCTACCCCCCAGTGCGTGGGTTTGAGCGTCTCATACAGTTCTATCAGCGTCGCCAGAAACCCAAAAGGTGCCGCCGTATTGAGCCCGGCGCTATTGCGGAGGGGCTTATCGCCAAAGGCAAAGTACGAGCGATACACCAGCCCCATCCCATCTATCAAGATGACTCGCACCTTGGCAAAATACGACACTCATGGCGAGAGTCGCATAACCCGCCGAGTGAAGGGGGCAGTGTCTGTTTCGCCTTTCAGGATATACACGCCTGGCGCCAGCCCAGGAAGGTGCCAAAGCAGTGGGGCATCCTGCGGCTCTCCTGCGTGCGTTGCAATAAGCCGCCCAGTAAGATCATATAACTCCACGCGCTGAAGCCCTCGTCCCCACAAGATAAGATGGTCAGAAAAAGGCATGGGATATACATGTACTCCTGTAG
>CAZZMF010000203.1:0-3234 GCA_964655255.1 uncultured Sphingobacteriaceae bacterium | reverse complement strand
AGTACGAGAAGCTCTCTCGGACTGGGAGATTGAAAAAGGATTTATTCTCACCTGTCAGGCAGTTCCGCTTACCCCTGAAGTAGAGATAGAATACGGCTGATGAGCCTGCTGTCCCGCTGGCTACAAAAGCACCTTCGGGCCCGCCCCTATTCGCCCCGACAACTCCTTCGGCTACTGCGCTGGTACCCCCCAATGCTCTTCCAGCGCATTATACCTCTCTCCATCTCCGATGACTTGCTCACTATTCACATCAAGGTTCGCCCTTCCCTTCTTACCCGCAACCTAAATGGTTCTACCTTTGGGGGGACCCTCCTTGCAGCGGTAGATGCATGGTACGGCACTCTCCTCTGGCAAAAGTGCCTCCATGAAGGCATTCCCTTAGAAGTATGGGTAGAGCGCTTAGAAATGCGCTTTCTCAAAGCCAGCCGAGGAAATGTCTACGGAACTTTTAGCATTAGCCCGGCGCAGTGGGCAGAGATCAAGGCAGGCTTGACCACAGAGGGTAAAATACGATACGAGTTTAGCTTTGAGCTATATAATCAAGAGGGGGAGGTGTGTGCGAGTGGCTCACAGGTATTGTATTTGCGCAACTTAGCCCTGCGTCCGCGAAAAGCCTTATCGCTTTCCTGAGACTCATGTGGCGCATTCTTGCATTTTGATAGAGTGGGGCCGGCCCCCCACCCTATATACTCTGCCTTTTTCCAGTATTTTCGGCCAAGGGCATCCAATAAAGAGGCCTTCCCGCCTCAACTCGTTGAGGACATAGAAGCTTCCAGCACTTTTACGGTGAATACCTCTACAACGGGATTGTGGAGCAGTTGGTGGGCGAGGTGCTGCGCCCTAAGCGCAGCTGCGTCTGGTGAAGGCGCTTCTATTTCCAGCGCGAATGCGCGCCCCGCCCGAATCCGCCGTATATCCCCATAGCCTAAACGGTGTGCCGCATGCGTGATGGTCTCGCCTTCTGGGTCTAAAAGCGCTGGACGCGGCAGCACCGTCACCTGTACCACATAAACGGGCATCAAAGCGAACGTTTGACTTGGATCTCTTGGAAGCACTCTATGATATCCCCCTGTTTGATGTCGTTGAAGCCCTCTATGGTCAGCCCACACTCAAAGCCTTCAGCCACTTCTTTCACATCGTCCTTGAAGCGTTTCAGGCTAGCGATGGTGCTCGTATAGAGAACGACTCCCTCCCGAATGACGTGGGCTTTCGCGCCGCGGATGATCTTGCCTTCTATGACTTTACACCCGGCTACGGTACCGACTTTGGGTATTTTGAAGATTTCGCGCACTTCGGCACTACCGATGGTCTCTTCTTGGATCACTGGCGCCAGCATGCCCGAGAGGGCGCTTTTGATCTCGTCTATGATGTCATAGATGACGTTGTAGAGGCGGATTTCCACGTTGTTTTGCTTAGCAAGCTGGCGGGCGGTGTGGCTGGGACGCACTTGGAAGCCCACAATAAGGGCATTAGATGCTTTAGCCAAGAGCACATCGCTATCCGTGATTTGTCCCACGCCCCGATGGATAACATTGACTTGAACTTCTGGCGTGGAAAGCTTGACAAGCGAATCTGTGAGGGCTTCCAGAGAACCGCTTACGTCGGTTTTGACGATGAGGTTGAGTTGTTTAGCTTGTCCGGCGGCTACGCCTTCTAAGAGACTACCCGAGATGCGACGGCGTTCGCGCTCTTTGAGGAGTTCTGCTCGGCGATTTGCCATTTCACGGGCGACGCTTTCTTCTTCCAGGACATAAAGTTTTTCGCCGACATCGGGGACCCCGCTTAGACCGAGGATTTGTACAGGTTGCGAGGGACCGGCTTTATCTATGCGTCTGCCGCGCTCATCCAAGAGCGCCCGCACCCGCCCAAAGTATTGCCCTGCCAAGACGATGTCCCCTGTCCGCAGGGTACCTGTCTGTACAAGTACGGTAGCCACAGGACCGCGCGCCCTGTCTAACTGGGCTTCTATGATCGTGCCCTTGGCGGGACGATTGGGGTTGGCTTTGAGGTCCATTAGCTCCGCCAGAATAAGCACCTTCTCTAAAAGCTCTTGGACACCGATGCCTTTTTTGGCGGAAATAAGCTGGTCGGGATGGGGTCCGCCCCAGGATTCTACCATAAAGCCCGCTTCGGCAAGCTCCTGTCGGATACGGTCGGGATTAGCGGTGTCTTTATCTATCTTGTTGATAGCGAAAACGATAGGTACATTAGCGGCTTGGGCATGGCTAAGGGCTTCCAGGGTCTGGGGGCGCACATGGTCATCTGCGGCGACCACAATAATAGCGATATCGGTTACCTGCGCCCCACGAGCCCTCATCGCCGTAAATGCCTCATGCCCGGGCGTATCCAGAAAGGTAATCTTCTGCCCCGAAGGTAAAGTAACTTCATAGGCACCGATGTGCTGAGTGATGCCGCCAGCTTCCCCAGCGACGACATTCGTATTGCGGATGTAGTCCAATAAGGTCGTTTTCCCATGGTCTACGTGCCCCATCACTGTAACAATAGGCGGACGCGGCTTGAGGTCTTCCTCAGTCTCTTCTACTCTGGTAAGCTGCTCCAAAGTCTCCTCCAGCGTGATAAACTCTACCTTGAAACCGAACTCTTCTGCTACAATAGCTGCCAAGTCCCGGTCCAGACGCTGATTGATGGAGGTGGGATAGCCTAATTCTAAGCATTTAGCAATCACTTGATTGACGGGGACGCCGAGGGCTTTGGCGAGTTCTGCGGCTGTGATGTATTCAGCTATTTGTATGGTAGAGGCAGCCGCTTCGGCTTCCAAGCGTTCTAACTCGCGCTTCTTTTCGCGCTGCTTATACTTCTCTTGGCGAAAACGCCGGCGCGTAGCCACATCGCCAGAAGACTTGAGCTGGGACTTCACAGGACGCCGCTGATCTGCGGGGGAAGTTTTAGATTTCAAAACTGGGGGAGGTGTCTGTTCTATTTCTTTGCGTTTTTTGCGTTTGCGCTTCCGTTTGTGTTTTGGGACTTCCTCGCTTTCTTCTATTATCTGTTTGGAAGCTTCTCCTTCGGTCAGAGCGGGTTCTGGGGATGGAGTTTGGGGAAGCGGCTCAGACTTTTCGGTTTTTTCTACTTTTTCTATGGGTTTGATGCGATCTGGCAGGATAATAGGTCGCCTTTTTGGGGTAGGTGTTTTGAGTTCTATTGTACCGAGGATATTGATGGATAAAGGCGTCTCATCTTGGGCGGGAGGTGTGAGCTGGGAAGGTTCTGGGG
>CAZZMF010000202.1:0-3238 GCA_964655255.1 uncultured Sphingobacteriaceae bacterium | reverse complement strand
TAGGTACAGGGTGCGTGAAAGTATCGGAGAGATTGAGGGAAATGAGATTACTGAGGAGCGCGACGAGATACAAGAGCAGCCAGGTTTCTCCCCACACGGCATGCAGTCCAACGAGCAGAGAGACCACTCCCCAATAGAGCGTCACTTGCACCGCTGAGAATAAAGCTACCCAAAAAAGCTTAGCATGTAGATAACTAAACCAGCTCAGATGCAGGAAAGCTTCCCGCAAGCGGATTTTTCTATCCCGTAGAAGTTCCTCGGCAGAGGAGAGCATACCAAGAAAGATGACTGCCAGGATATTTGTGAATAAGATCGTAGGAAGGTTGTCGTTTTCGTAGAGGGTGTAGGGCTGTCCGGGAGGGTGGTATCGCAGAGTGCCCCCCACGATGAGACCGAGTAATGGTGCCGCCATAATAAGTGCAGCGGTAGATAAACGGGTACGCCATTTGCGGAGTCCTTCTCTTGCCCAGAGTACGAAGGCTTGACGGAGCATAGAGGCCTGGGGGCGCGGGCGGGGCGCAGGTACTTCTATTTGGGTTTTGGGAGGATTGTAGTCGCGCCAAAATATCTGATACCAGCGTTCTGGGGGCACATGGCGCTGATCGGAGATCTCACCTGTTTCAGTGATGCGCTTCTGTTGGATAATGTCGAAGAGGGATTCTGGTTCTACGCGTCGGCAGCTGGGGCATTCTACCTGTTCGCTTTCTGCCAGTCCAGCTGCACGCCGAAAGTGCTGAAGCGCCGCTATGGGTGTGCCCCAGTAGATAGTATAGCCGCCTTCGTCCAGAAAGAGCAAATGATCCAGCTTTTTGTAAATTTCAGATGAGGGCTGGTGGAGGGTAAAAAAGACGATACGTCCTTCTCGGGCGAGGGCTTGGAGGAGTTCTACGACTTGAAGCGCATCGGAGGAAGAGAGCCCTGAGGTCGGCTCATCTACAAAAAGTACCAATGGGCTGCGAACCACCTCTAAGGCGATATTTACACGCTTGCGTTGCCCGCCGCTGATGACAGGGTTGAGTGGAGAGCCCACGGGCAAGTGCGCAATCTTATCTAAGCCAAGCTGTTTGAGGGTTTTTTCGGTGGCCTCTTGGGCTTCTTTGTCTGAGCGATAAGCCAGCCGTGCCGCATAATACACATTCTCCCAGACGGTAAGTTCCTCAATCAATAAGTCCTCCTGAGGCACGAAGCCCAAAAGTCCCTGGATAGCCTTGCGATTGGCATGGATATTGGTGCCGTTAAGAAAGACTTTGCCGCTGGATGGGGGGATTTGCCCACTTAGGAGCCGAAGGAGGGTACTTTTGCCGGCGCCGCTGGGCCCCATGATTCCGACCAACCGTCCCTGAGAGACTTCAAAGCTCACTGGATGAATCGCCGTACGCCCGTCTTTGAACTTATAAGAGAGGCGGCGCACTTCCCACAATAGCCGTTCTTGAAAAGGCGCTGGACGAAACTGTTCCAAGACTTCTTTGTAAGTGAGGGTGTAGCCTTTTAGCCGCAGGAGCGCCCCTTCGGCAAAGACCCGTATCACATCTCCATGGATCCACTGCCCGTTGAGGTGGGCTTCCATGCCTTCCCCTACCAGTCGCATGAGGATAAGGTCTACGGAAGGCAGATACAAAAACGCCACATATCCTGACAGATGTAAGCGCAGGTGCCGAACGGAGGGAGCCACTTCTTTGTCGCCTGCACCGACGATAAGGAGTTGTGGTGAGTCTATGTCCCGCACCCGGCTCACATGCGCAAACCGCTCTATGAGAATACGCTCCTCCTCAGGAATCTCAAACTCTTTTACCATTTCGGTGAGAAAGAGTTCCTCTTCTGGCTGATAGACCTTATCAGCATGAGCAAGCTGCATGATGTAGGCATATAGCAAGTATCGGAGGCTCCGCGGCAGTTGCTGTCTTACAGAGCGCAAAATGAGCGTCGGGCGCAGTTCGCTTGGACGAGCGACGTACTGCTGTACTTTTTGCAGTTCTATTTCTGGGTCCACGCCGAGCTCGCGAAGGAGTTGCTTGAGGACCGCTTTCTCTTTCTCTGAGAAGCTACCCCGAAGGGCAAAGTATGCCATGATGCGGGCCAGCCCGTCCAGCAGGACTTCCTGCATAGAGAGGGCAAAGTTTAGCGATTTGGCTGATACCGCTCTATGCGTAGTACTCCGCGCACTTCCGAGAGCGCTTTGATGACGCTGAGCAAGTCAGGCTCATTATGGATGTATAGCTCCAGAATCCCCTGAAAGTATGAAGCTTGCCCTTCTATGCGGATGGAGCGAATATTTTTTCGTTTGCGGAGGGAAATGACCTTGACAATGTCTAAAAGCATACCTTGGCGGTCTTCTCCTTCTATGAGTAAGGCGGCGAGGAATTCCTTTTGAGGGGTAGGTACCCAACGCAAGGTGCGCACTTTGGAGCTGTCTAAGGATAGCAGCCTTTGAATCTCCCGACAGGTCGTGCGATGAATAACCAGCCCGTCCGCTGTCACATATCCCATAATGGCATCAAAAGGGATGGGATAGCAGCAAGTGGCGTAAATGTGCTTCTCTTCATTATGCCCGACTTCCAAGGCACCGCTGAGCAACCCAAGCTGTTGAGACAGTTGGTCTATAATCGGTGTAGTGCCTTGGGAGAGCCTTTTGAGACGAATGAAGTCTTGAATGCGCGATAGGTCTATCGTGTGCTTTCCTAAGCGATACCAGAGCTCTTCCAGGGAAGGTAACCGCAAATACCACAGCAGTTCCTTGATAATAGGGTCATCGGCGCGTAT
Source organism: uncultured Sphingobacteriaceae bacterium (assembly GCA_964655255.1). Taxonomy (GTDB): domain Bacteria; phylum Bacteroidota; class Bacteroidia; order SpSt-205; family SpSt-205; genus SpSt-205. The sequence goes on along the minus strand of CAZZMF010000202.1, from coordinate 478 downwards.
GCCCATGTGCTGCAGTCGCCATTCGAAAATAGCCCGCCCGCGGTCTATGGCTTGTTTGCGTTGCTGCTTTAGGTATTCTCGGATTTTCAAGCGGGCACGCGCTGTCTTGACAAAGGAAAGCTGCTCTTCTGAAGGTTCTGCCCGCTCGCTGGTGATGATTTCTACTTGGTCGGCATTTTGGAGGACGGTATTGAGGAGGACTGGGCGACCGTTGATCTTAGCAGCAATCGCGTGCCGTCCAATCTCCGAATGAATCTCATACGCAAAATCCAACGCTGTGGCGCCAGCAGGCAGTACTTTGAGGTCGCCTTTGGGAGTGAATACATAAACCTCTTCCTGTGTGATGTCTAACTGCATCTCTTTCAGCAGTTCCATGGTGGGGAGTTCGGGGTTTTCTAAAAGGCTCCGAATGCGATTGAGCCAACGCTCCAGCGCTTCATCGTAAGCAGAGGTGCGCCCATTTTGATTGTCTTTATAG
>CAZZMF010000201.1:0-3276 GCA_964655255.1 uncultured Sphingobacteriaceae bacterium | reverse complement strand
GGATGAGATAGACCTGGGCGATAAGGAATACTTGCGCACCTTTGTAAGGGAGGAGCAAAGGAAAAATCCAGCCGACTGGTACATTTTTGGGCATCGCCATCTTGCACTGAGTGAAACTATCGGCAAAAGTCGCCTTGTTCTGCTGGGGGACTGGATACAGCGTTATACTTATTTACGCTTATCAGAGGAGTCATGGGGTATGTATAGCTTTTCAATAGAGGGGAGAGAAGTGCCGCTTGTGGAGGGTAGTTTTTGATGGCTGCGTATATGCTTTCTCAAAAAACAAAGAAATACGCCACTTTGGTATCAGATGGGTACTTCCTGCGAGAAACTCGTCTCAAACACTCTCTAAGTTTTCGGCTTCTGCATCAGAGAGAGAAGGTACTTTTGGAGAGTGTGGGGGCTGCATAGTATTTTGATGGGCGCGATACTGGCGCCGCTGCTCTACGCCCAATCCGACTCTTTGGCGGTTATACGCTTTCTCCAAAAGGAAGTACGGCGGTTGACTGCCTTTCGGGGGCGTGGGCATGGAACGGCAGACGCCGCCCGAACCGTACGATACATCACGCAGCGGTTTCGGAAGATGGGGTATGGGGTACGGGTGGACACCTTTCCGCTCTCGGTATATCGTCTTACCGAAGCGCGTGTGTGGGTAAGTGCCGATGGGCGCCGCTGGCAGAAACTTCGTCTGGGGCATGACTTTGTGCCGGCGGGCTTTTCCAAGCCGATAGAAGGGAGGTGGCGAGTAGATACCTCCGCTCCTCAGCCGGATGCTGCATGGCTCACCCACATGCCCTTATCGCAAGCCCTTCGACAGGCACGACAGGGTGGGGCTGCCCTGCTTCTCCTGCCCCAATCAAAACTTATCGCTACCGTCGCCACTGCCTCCATCGCTCCATCGGTGATTTACATCCGAGATACCTTGCCTGTCCCTGCTTTCGTTAAGGTCCAGCTTAGGGGGCGCCTCATCCAGACCATAGGCTGGAACGTATCCGCTCATCTGAAAGGGCAAAAGTCCGACTCCGCTTGGGTTATTGGAGCGCATTACGACCATCTGGGGCGCATTGGACGGGCGACCTTCTGGGGCGCTAACGATAACGCCTCGGGCGTCGCGTGCTTGCTCGCTTTGGCTGATCGGATGAAAAAAGCCCCTACCCCCCCGTACGACGTGTGGTTTGTTGCCTTCGGGGCAGAAGAGCTTGGGCTTGTAGGCTCTCAGGCGTGGGTACAGCGTCCCCCATATCCCCTCCAGCGCTTGCGTGGCATGCTCAACTTTGACCTTATGGGCTTCGGCGAAAAAGGTCTTGCGGTCGTCGGAGGCGCAGACCAGCCAGATTTCTGGCAGCGCATAGATAGCCTTCGGAAAGCTTGCGGCTGGGATCCCCCTCTCCTTCTGCGTCCGAATGCCCCCAATAGCGACCATTACCCTTTTCGTGAAAAGGGCGTGCCTGCACTGTTCTTTTACTTAGAGGGCGGACCCGGCTACTATCACGACATCTACGACCGCCCAGGGACGCTCACTTGGGTGGGGGCGTATCCTTTTCTGCGGTGGATGCAAACGCTTTTACAAATGCCATAAGACTGGTACCAACGATCTCAGGAAGGTTCGGGGTGCAAAAAGCGCACCTCTGGCTCCAATAAGATGCCCCACTGCGCTTGTACAGTCGTTTGGACATGCTGGGCCAGACGGTGGAAGTCCGTTGGAGTGGCATTACCGAGATTGACAAGAACGAGCGGCTGGCGTTCGTAGACAGCAGCGCCACCGATGCGATAACCCTTCAAGCCAGCACAGTCTATGAGCCACGCTGCAGGTACTTTATAGCGTCCGTCCGGTTGGGGATAGAAAGGAATGTCCGGCGCCTTTTGACGCAAATGATGAAACTCCTCAGCGCTAAGTGTGGGATTTTTGAAAAAACTGCCAGCACTACCGGAAGCAGGAAGCTTTTCCGCACGAATAGCCCTTACTGTCTCATATAGATGCCAAGGGTCATGCTGCCGGGTAGGGTCTATGCGACGACTTACATCCACATAAGTCAAAACGGGAGTGTATCGCCGTTGTAGGCGCAGGGTTACCCGTGTGATTACAAACTTATCTTGCCATTCAGGCGTCTGAAATATACTATGGCGATAACTGAGCTGGCAAGCGTCGGCGGGAAGTTCCTGCCAAGCTTCCAGGGTTTTATTCCAGCCGCGGACTTTGACGAGAAAAGGCGCTATTTCTATGCCATAGGCACCAATATTTTGAACCACGGCAGCCCCTACCGTACCAGGGATAGCAGCGAGGTTTTCAATACCGTGCCAGCCGCAGGCGATGCTCAACCGTACAAATGCATCCCAGTTTTCGCCTGCTGCGATTTCCACTTCCACTGCGTCTGGCGTCTCATGCAGGACCCGATAACCGCGCAAATAGCGCGTAGATAACACAGGGGGCAGATCCCCCAAGGGTAGGATATTGCTCCCCTCCCCGATAATATAGCGGGCTTGTGCCGCTGCTTCTGGCACTTCCTCCTCGGACTGGGGCAGCAGCAGGCGACGAGTAGAGACCGCTAAACTGAGCGTATGATATTCATTCAGCGGAATCTCCCCAGATGCGACGACGCACACGGGCAACAATATCCTGCGCTTCTGAACTAAAGGCGTTCCAACTGCGCTTTAGGAGATCTCGCAAACGCTTTTCAAAGTTATACTGCTCAGCGCAGTATTTGCAGTGCGAGATAAGCCATTCTACATCTTCCTTCTCCTTGCCTTTCAACTGACCATCTAAAAAAAGCTCTAACTTTTTGATGATTTCCTCGCACTCCTCCTCTGAATAAGGAGAGCCAGGGCGATAGACACCTACCCTCTTAGTCTTGCGGGAGGTCATATCCATGAGATAACGCATAGTCTGCTAAAAGTTCGCGAAGCATTTTTCGGGCGCGATGAAGACGAGAGCGTATCGTTCCCACAGGAATACGCAGGACTTGACTGATTTCCTTGTAAGACAGTCCTTCTACGTCGGCTAAGATCACTATTGTGCGGAAGTCCTCTGGGAGGTGCATGAGTGCGTTAGTGACCTCATCGCCAAAGAGCCCCTCAGTTGGGTCTTGGTAGTTGTGATAGGCATGGATGTCTTCTATGTCGTAGATGCTCTGCTCATTTTGCGCTTCCAAGGAATAGGGTTGTTTGACGGCTTTGCGGTAATGATTGATGAAGGTATTTCTTAGGATGCGGAAGACCCAAGCTTTGGCGTTAGTGGAGGGCTTGTATTGGTAGAGGAAGCGGTAAGCACGAAAAAGC
>CAZZMF010000200.1:0-3285 GCA_964655255.1 uncultured Sphingobacteriaceae bacterium | reverse complement strand
GTATACAGTAGAAGGGGTTTTGCGGTTGCGGGGGGACTCGGTGCTTTTCCCGAATGTGGAAATCCGGGATGCTCGCTCTAAGCGCAGTTATCTAAATGGCTTTATAGCGCTGCGGGGCTGGACTTCGCCATACTTGCAGCTTACAGCGCAAGTGCAGGATAAGACATTTCTCTTAGCAGCCTCTTCTGCTACAGCGGATGCGTATTTGTATGGGCGGGCAGAACTGGAACGCGGTATTGTATCAATCGTGGGACCTTGGGATCAGCCCACCATTCGGGGGGAAGTACTTTTTGCAAATAGCACGGATTTGACGCTACCTCTGCGAATATACGAGCGCAGTATGGGCGCCGCACATGTGTCTTTTGTAAAGGCAGCCGATACGACAGCACCTGCGCCTCAAGTCCTCGCCCCAGCCGGCTTGGATGTACAAGTAGCCATACGATCCGTACCAGAGGCGCGGTTTCGTTTGCTTTTTGATGAGCGGACTGGAGATGAGATCTCTGCCCAAGGCACGGCTAATCTTCTCTTCTCTATCAGTCGCACAGGGCAGACGAGCTTGTCCGGCTCCTATGAAGTGCAAAGCGGCGAGTATCAAGTGAATCTCCAAGGCATTGCTTCCAAAAAGCTTTTTCTGGAGCCAGGCAGTCGCATCAGTTGGGACGGCGACCTATATCAAGGACAGATGAACATCACAGCCACCTATAAGACCTACACTTCGCTGCGGATGATAGATACAAGCTTCACCTACACCCTACCAGTGGAAGTGCGGGTGCTACTGCGGGGGACGCTATTATCGCCTTTGATGAGCTTTCAGGTGGAAGTGCCTTCGCTCTCTGGCACGACAACGCCCCTCATAAACCTTTTCCTTCAACGGCTGGCGACAGATGAGCAGGAGCGCAATCGGCAAGTTTTTGCTTTGCTGGTCTTAGGGACCTTCGTGCCGTTAGAACAAGGCTTTGGCACACAACAGGTGAGTTCTGGCGTAGGGGCGACTTTAGCGGAGTTTCTTTCGGCGCAGTTGGCGAGTTGGGTAGGATATACGCTGGGCAGTCAGATTGGAGTGTCCTTTGCTCTGGGGGAATGGAATGAGCTTTCGGCTCGTCTGCGGCTTTCCCTGGGGCAGCGCTTCAGCATAGAGCGCGATGGCGTTCTGGTCGGTCCGGGACAAAACTCCCCTGCCCTTGGAAATCTGTCTGCCCGATATCGCATTTTACCGAGGCGTCTCTCTCAGCCGACACAGTGGCAGTTGGAGGTAGAAGGCTTCAGTCGGCAAACCTTCATGTGGGGGGCGGCGGGCACGACCAGCCAAGGCGCTGGCATTAGAGTCCGAAAAAGCTTTTATCCCCCTGAGTGCCGCCAGCGCAAAACCATAATGAGCGATCCGTCAGAGGAGTGACCTCTCAGCTACTTCCTTCTCTCTTTTTATGCTCCATCTCCCCTAAGTAAATAGCCAAAGCACGAAGAGACTGGAAGAGGCTTTGTACATACGAGGCTTTCGTTGTCTTGATTGCCCGCGCATAACCCTCGGCGAAATATAAATGCAGGTACTTGGGACTCAGAAGATAAGCGAGGATAGCGGCTATGAGTAATCCCAGTGGAATGTACCATTTATCACCGATATCTGACCAGAAGAAATACAAGCTGAGGATCGCCAATATCAGTAAGAAGAGCGCGAGCCACGGAAAGGGGCGCCGCAATCCATATCCAACGAGCCATCGGGTGAGAAACTCTTCGTTTCCTACGCGGATGCGGTAGTTGGTGATCTTCACCGCATCATCCTCATGGAATACAAGTTCTTCCATATCAGCACAAAGTTATGAGTTATAAGCGGTTGGATGCTATAAGTTTTTGGGGGAGCCTACAAGTGTATCACCTCGCCGTAGGCGGCTGCAGCGGCTTCCATGATAGCTTCGGAAAGGGTCGGATGGGGATGGATCGTTTTGGCTATTTCGTGTCCCGTGCTTTCCAGCCGGCGCGCTGTAATCAGTTCTGCGATCATCTCTGTGGCGTTGGGACCGATAATGTGGGCGCCTAAGAGCTCGCCGTATTTCGCTTCAAAGATGAGTTTGACGAAGCCTTCATTTTTTCCCATCGCAGAAGCTTTCCCCGAAGCCGTATAGGGGAACTTCCCCACTTTGATGTCGTAGCCTTTTTCTCTGGCAGCTTTTTCCGTCAGTCCCATGGAAGCGACTTCGGGCTGGCAATAAGTGCAGCTTGGTATCGTGGAATAATCCAACGGCTGCGGCTCTAAACCTGCTATCTTTTCCACACAAATGATGCCTTCCATAGACGCCACATGTGCCAGTGCTGGCGTGGGCAAAATGTCCCCAATCGCATACAAGCCTGGTACGTTTGTGCGATAAAACTCATCTACAATCACGCGTCCTTTTTCCATTTTGACGCCCAACTCTTCCAGACCGATGCCGTCGGTATTTGGGGTGATGCCCACAGCAAGAAGTGCTAAGTCGGCTTCCACTTGCAGGGTCTCTTTGGGGGTTTGAAGGGTGGCTTTGATGCCTTTCTTGGTTTTTTGGAGTTCGGTTACTTGGGTGCTGGTGAGGATGGAGAGCCCTTTTTTGCGGTAGATTTTTTCCAGCTCGCGCGCGACCTCTTCGTCTTCACGGGGTAGGATATGCGGGAGTGCTTCTACGAGGGTGACTTTTGTCCCGAGCGTATGATAGAAATAGCTAAACTCTACGCCGATAGCGCCTGCGCCGATCACCAGTAAGCTGGAGGGCTGCTTAGGGAGGGTCATGGCTTCGCGATAGCCGATGATGGTTTTACCATCTATTTGGATATGGGGAAGGTTAGCGGCGCGAGCCCCCGTCGCAAGAATGATATGCGGCGCCGTCAGCGTATGCTTGCTTCCATCTGGAAGGGTCACTTCTACTTTGGGACCGGGGAGGAGGCGGGCAGTGCCTTTGATGACTTCTATCTTATTTTTGCGCATAAGGAAATCCACACCACGGCTCATTTTGTCGGCGACGCTGCGGCTGCGGGCGATGATCTTGGGGAAGTCTATGGTAGGCTCACCGACTTGGAAGCCATAGTTTTCTGCATTGAGCAGGTATTCCAGCACTTCAGCGGACTTGAGCAGCGCTTTGGTAGGGATGCAGCCCCAGTTGAGGCAAATGCCGCCTAAGTTTTCCCGCTCAATCAGCCGTACCTGAAACCCCAACTGAGCTGCGCGTATGGCAGCGACATAACCGCCGGGGCCTCCACCGATGATGATGAGTTGCTTATCCATGCGGGCAAAGATACCGCCCTGCCTCCACCCCCAAGCAG
>CAZZMF010000199.1:0-3298 GCA_964655255.1 uncultured Sphingobacteriaceae bacterium | reverse complement strand
GGGCTTAGCAGAGCCGGGTCCTGAAAAGAAAATCCGGATCGCCCCTCAGTATGAGAATGTTCTGTATTCCCCGGATGGCGAAGTCTTTTTATGCCAAATCCCAAGGGAATCCGATACCGAAGATCTGAAACATGTCTTATTGGATAAAAATGGGAAGGAGATAGCTACCCTGCTCAACCATGAGAATATGAACCTGCTCAATCCTGAGCATTACCGAGATGGGTATATTGTCTATTGGCAGAAGAGTAAGGCAGGGGTTATGGATATAAAGGGGGTTGATGTAGTGTCGCCTCAGTATGACAATATAGAACTTTTAGGTAACGGACTGGCGGCGGGTAAAATAAAAGACAAATGGGCTTTACTCTCCCTAAAAGATAAAGGCAAGGAACTCGGCACGCCTGAGTATGATGAGATAGTCTATGTAGGTGATGATGGCTTGATAATCGCTAAGAAGAATGGCAAGTATGGTTTTATAAACACAGAAGGCAAAGAGGTGATAAGCTTTCTGTATGATTATGTGATGATGTTTCATGAGGGCTTAGCGCCTGTAAAGCTTGGTAAGAACTGGGGCTACATAGATAACGATGGTAAGGAGGTCATATATCCCCAATATGAGTTTGCGGATGTATTCAACGAAGGCTATGCTCGCGTCAAGAAAGACGGTAGCTGGGGATACATAGATAAGAAAGGGGAATATGTCATCTCTCCTCGTTATTCAGATGCGACCCTCTTTGTCAAGGGAATAGCGACTGTGAAGTTGGACAGAAAATGGGGGGTGATTGATACGAAAGGAGAGTTTATCATCCCTCCAAACTATGATAAAATCCTGAGAGTCATAGAACACGACTTAATCGCTCTCAAACAAGACGATAAGTGGGGTTTTGCCAGCTATGATGGGAAAATACTCGTATCGCCTCGGTATGATGATTATGCAGGCTTCGGGGCGAATGGACTGGCAGCCGTCAAAATCGGTGAGAAGTGGGGATATGTAGATAAAACAGGTAAGTTAGTCATCCCCGCTAGCTTTGATAGGGCTTTTCCTTTTATGCCCTGTACTGAGTTAGCCTTAGTGGAAAGCGAATCCAAGTACAACTACATCAATAGTCAAGGTAAGTTTATCTTCAAGGAAGGCTTCAACTCCATGCCTTTTTTGGATGGAGAGTTAGGAGATGTAGTAAAAGACCTTTCTGAGGAGCTTGAAGGGCTGTCCGAACCTATCTTTGTAGAACGCTCACATCCCCTCCTCGCAAGACCGGAAATCGGGTTCCTGTACGCAATCAAAAACTTTGGTTCTCTTTTCTGCTATTGGGGAACGGATATGGCTATGAGTGAGACTGGGGGAGGCCTTATAGACCCCCAAGGCAATCGCTACTGGAAGGAAGGTCAACTTGCATCAAAGCACTTGAAGAAAAAATCCATTTCCGAACACGAAGTGGCATATTTACAGAAGTTTGCTCAAGATGTTGCTAAATATGAGGATTTAGGTCACATAGTCAAGAAAGCCAAAGTTGGGGCGAAGCAGATCTCCTCTACACAACTCCCTCTCGGAAAGTGGTGCGGACCTATGTCATTTCGTTTCCTCCAAGTTGGAAAAACTTATCCCTTGGTCTTTGAGCTTCTGCTTTCGAAGGACTTTATGGACGGCTTTGGTAAATCGCTTATGCGGAGCAAAGCCTACCTTTCCAAATCCAACTTTGCCAAAGGTGAGGTGGGATTTGTGATAGAAGACTTCACTTATGAAGATGGCAACCCGTTGTTTGAATGCTATATTGATTATGTTCTTGAATCAGCTGGCCTCAAAGTGAAGAGCGAGAATATCACAATAAATCATCTTTTTATAAAAATCCAGAAGCCTGAAGCATTAGCTCTTGAAGAGACGGAGGGGCGGTTCTTAGGCTCGCCAGAATATGCGTATGAGATGGAAATAGAAGGGAAAGCGGCGGATCAGGCATTTTCCATAACTGTCATCGGTCAGATAGGTACCGTTAGGCTCTAATAAGCTGAAAGAAGCGAATACCTGGGCGCTTTGCCCTGAGAAGATATTGGATTAGCGCTGTGTATGGGCTCTGAGGTAGGCGGCGGCGCCGAAGGCGCCGCCGCCTACCTCATTACAAGTCCCTTGTATCCCCTCCATACGAAATGCCCCGACCACCTCACAAAAACACTGGAAAGCGCTCTATCACACGCTTACTGAAAGCTCGCCACCCACCTCGAAAAGGTCGGCTATGCAGGCGAATATACTCTTCCATACGCGCAGAGTTGAGTTGAGAAAGGAGCTTTTCGTAGTCTCCGTCATACTTGATAAAGTATCCGGAATAAATCGTACAGTCTGCGAGTTTTGATAGCACGAAGCGGGGGCGGTCGCTGATAGGCGGAAAGATAATCTTTACTCCAAAAGAGGCTTCCAGGTTCTGGTGGCGACCGAAGGCGTACCAACCTTCTGGGTTAGGCTTGCCGCCGTCCCGCCGAAGGAGAGTCTCCTTATGTCGGCGCAGGTAGGCATATCCAAGGGGAAAGCGGAGTTGAAGTTCTTCCTCGGGTAGGATTCGGAAGTTGCCATTCTCCAACCTGTAGGGAAAAATGATGTATTCCCGTGGGTGTCCAGCATCGCCCCGAAAGGTGGAAGCTTTTATGATAGGGCGCAGGAGGTCCGTCTCTATTTGGAGGCTTTCTCCAGAGGCGGTGTGCAGGGTAGTCGTCGGATAGGCGGCGAGGCTATCCGCCGCGCCCCGTAGGATAAATATCCTGTCAGCCAGCGTGGTGATGCCTACGCCGATGTGTGCTATTTCGCCCAGGGGGACCGTCCGGGTAGAGGGGATTTGACTGTGCCAGACTTCAGCGGGGAAGCGATCTACGGGCAGTTCCATCCAGAGGGGCTTATCCCCCAGACGCTGATAGACCCAGAACGCATGGGGCTGGCGAGAAAGTACCGTAATCGTGATATACGCGCCCACCCCCGGAAAAGGCGTCTCTGCATCAAAGTCTATGACCTTCTCCAGCAGCCTTTCTTGCCGAAGGGTCTCCCGAAAAGTCCGAGCAGCAGCGGTGTATAGCCAGCTATTGGGTGAGAGAAAGGCGAGCTTACCCGTAGGTGCCAGCAGCGCTATCCCCAGCTCAAAAAATGCCAGATACACATCCGTAGAACCGCTTTGACAGAACCGAAAAGTGCTCTGTAAGAAGCGTTTGTAAGCGTCTGGGAGATGTTGAATTCGAATGTACGGGGGATTTCCGATGATGAAATCATACTCGCCTCTGGGGGAGAGAAGGTGTGGATAAGCCCGCAGGCTATCTCGTATAT
>CAZZMF010000198.1:0-3332 GCA_964655255.1 uncultured Sphingobacteriaceae bacterium | reverse complement strand
TCTATTATCGGGGCTTTGAACGGGTCCGTCTGCGGATTTATGACCGCTGGGGACTGCTCATCTGGCAAGGTGAGCAAGTCGGCGAAGGACCTATCCGCTGGAATGGTCTCACCCAAAAAGGCGAAACAGTCCCCGAAGACGCGTACGTCTTCGTCGTAACGGGCTACTTGCGTGATGGACGCTCCACTGAACGCGCTGGAACTGTAACCGTAGTCAGATAAAAATGTCAACTCATATGAAACGCTGGATAGTTACAGCCTGGCTTGCAAGCGGCTCTCTGCTGGCACAAGTGGGTATTGGCACGACCACGCCCACTCATAAGTTAGATGTCGCCGGTGAAGCCCGGATTCGCACGTTGAATCCCCTTACACCTCCTACCCGCTTAGTAGGGGCTGATGCCCAGGGGGTACTCGGAGAAATCCGCGGGCAAAATACCGGGGATTATCTGCAATGGGATGCGACGCTCAATCAATGGATCATCGCTCCACTTGCCCCTAATGATGCATGGCTCCTCAGGGGAAATGCTAATACCGATCCAAACATCAACTTCCTCGGCACGACCGACAACGCCGCCCTTGTCATCAGAACCAATAGTACCGAGCGAGTTCGTGTCCTCGCTACTGGTGAAGTGGGTATTGGCACTTCTACCCCGGCCAAACAGCTCCATGTACAAGCGGGCAATAATGGCGGGCTCCAAGTAAATGTGCTCGCTAACGGCGCCGCTAACCTCAGCGCTAACTTCCTCAACTCCGCTCTGAATAACGCTGGTCAGACTGCCCATGGCTTAGAAGTGGCGACAACAGGTAGCGCAAACTATCTCATCGGTATCGGTAGCACGACAAACCCAGACCACGCTGGCACCAACGTCGGTGTGCGCGGTATCAGTCAAAACAACAACGGACGCGCTATCGGGCTCTGGGGCGCCATCGGAGATGCTACCACTTACATTGGGAGCACATCAAACTCAATGTCTGCTGGCGTTTTGGCTTACAATCAGAATGCCCTTCTACCCACTCAGAACATCCTCGGCACGCCTACGCCAATACCTGCAGCAGAACAGCGATATGCCCTCGCTGTGAAGGGACATCTCTATCAGGAAGATGGGCACCTCGTGGTATCGGGACCTACTTACATACCTACGACTGGTAACCCTCCTTTTCCTTCTATTCCTGGTTTGCCATCTGGCCCAGGTACGCGGCTCCTCTGGCTACCCGAGAGGGCAGCATGGAGAGCAGTAGGGGTGTATGCACGCCCTGACGACCCTTTCTCACCAAACATCGCCACACATGCTGATCCTGACCAGATCGCATATGCCTCTTTTGCCAGTGGTCTGAATGTAAGAGCTACAGGAGTCCTTAGCTTCGTGGTAGGGGTAGCAAGCGAAGCCACAGCCACTGGCGCCGTAGCACTCGGTAAGTACGTCTCCACGACCCATCCCGGCTCATTCCAAATCGGGGACGACCCAGGGCAGTTAGCCACTCGTCCTTTTTCACCGCTTCGCTCCGTTTTATCAAATCAATTCAGCACCCGATACTACAATGGCTATCGCTTCCTCGTGCGGGAGGCGTCCTTCGGTCCATGGCAGAATGATCCTTTTCCAGCACCCGCTCCTGCCGTCTCACCCACAGCCCACCCCAATCGCATACCAGGGGGAGTGTTCATCGCTGGCATGTATAACCACTTCCGTTTAGGCTCTGTCCAGTACGGTGTAGGCGATGGCTGGGTCGGCATCGGTACACAGATGCCCGATGCTGCCCTCCATATCGTACCGCCCGATGAGCGGGCACAGGGCATTCTCGTCAGCGATGGCTGGATCGCCATAGGAACGAAAGCCTCGGGTTATTTCCCGAATATCGCCGCCGCTAACCTATCGCCTCGCGGAGTATATGTGCAAGATGGGTATATAGAAATCAACGGCACTGGTGCCTTCCGGGCAAATGGACAGGACGGGTTGACCCAAGTGATTAATGTTATTGGTGCAAACAACCAACCCTGCCAACTCAACTTCGTGAAGGGCATTTTGGTCAGCACGACCTGCCCATAAGCCATAAACCACCTCTCCCTTATGAGAGCCTTCGCCTCCTACGCGGGGCGAAGGCTTTTTTATCGCCGCTCCCGAAAAAAGCGCTGCAAAAGTGCCAGCGCTTCCTCCCCAAAAGGACCTTGTCGCCAGACCGTTCTGGGGTGTAATAAAGAGGGCGTGTATCGTGAAAAGCCCCGCTCAGGGTCAGGTGCTGCGAAGACCACCTCGCCTATTTGAGCCCAGTTGAGCGCTCCTGCACACATTGCACAGGGCTCCAGCGTTACGTATAGAGTGGCTTTACGCAGATACTTGCTGCGCAGGTGGCTCGTAGCCGCTGTGAGGCAAAGTATCTCCGCATGGGCCGTGGGGTCGCATAACTGCTCGGTACGGTTATGGTCACGAGCGATAATCGCACCTTCTAAGACTAAAACTGCCCCCACGGGCACTTCTCCGGCTGCCAGCGCAGCGTGGGCTTCCTGTATGGCTATGCGCATGAAAGCCCTATCCTTCGCCTCGGAGTCGCTCAAGGGTTTCTTGATATACCTGATAGGTTTTTTCGTCAAAAGCCACCATATACAGAGCGTCAAAGTCAGGGGCAGATTCCAGCAATACCCGCAGGGCGATCGGCGCAGCCGCCTCCAAAGGATAGCCGTAGATGCCTGTGCTGATAGATGGAAAAGCGACGGTCTTCAAGTTATGCTCACGAGCAAGAGCAAGGGCACTGCGATAAGCTTTTTCTAACAGGGCAGGTTCGCCGCTGGTGCCGCCTCGCCAGATCGGTCCGACGGTGTGGATGACATACTTGGCAGGTAAGCGAAAGCCGGGCGTGATGCGGGCTTCACCGGTGGGGCAGGGAGCGACTGCCCGACAAGCTTCGGCGAGCTCGGGTCCTGCTGCCCGGTGAATCGCTCCAGATACCCCTCCGCCGGGTAAAAGGGCTTCATTCGCCGCATTGACGATAGCATCGGCAGCTACCTGCGTAATGTCTCCTCGCAGCACTTCCACTTTTCCCATAGAGCGAAACTACATAGCTTCGGGCAGTGGAGCTGTGGCTGACGCGGGAGGTAGCTTTTCATCCAAGGGGCTATTATCGCATAGCGCTATCGCTGGCAAAACGCTGGCGAGTGCAGGTATATGGTCGCCCTCTCGCTGAGGTAGTTATAGAAGGTCCTTTGGAGAAGGAACTGAACATAGGCGTCTGGCACCAGTTGATAGCTCCCCCGAAAGTGCCCGGAGGAGTAGAAGTGCATTATTTGCGGGGTGGCGGCGGGGGCGCTGTAGCTCGTAGTCGTACACGGCGCGGCCCAGG
>CAZZMF010000197.1:0-3358 GCA_964655255.1 uncultured Sphingobacteriaceae bacterium | reverse complement strand
GTGTTGAAGGCGCGGGTAAGTGTGCCGAGCCAGATGGAGGGGAAGTTTGTATTATTCCCCACCCTGACGATACCTCGCGTCGTCGGTGTGATAGCGAAAACTTCATGCTCCCCATGATAGAAGGAATGCTGTGCGCCATCAGGGACACCGTACCAGAGGGTGGAACTGGCAATACCGATCTGATAGGGGTGAGCATTTGCTGTACCGGGCCACAGGATGAGCCGGCTGCCGTCCGTACCCCACTGGCTGGGCTGGGGGAGGCCAGTTGTTCCATCGTGAGCAATAATCTTTCCGTTGACGTGGAGACGCTGCTCAGGTGTAGTAGTTCCAATCCCGACATTCCCGCCAGCTGTAATCCGCATGCGTTCCACGGCAGTATTGTTGCCTGGGTGACCTGGTGGGGCTGTCCAGAAGGTGAGATGAGCACTGGAGGCATCATCGTCTATCCCGCGGATTTGAGCAGCCGGACCGCCGGGACGCCCGCGCCATGGCGCAAAGTCTAAGTAAGTTTCCCGCCCGGGAGCGCCATCAGCTGAAATGCGAATTCTCCCCCCGATGGCAGTATTAGCTGGGTCGTGATCATAAACCTCTAGTTTGGCTGCAGGTGTTGCGATTCCGATACCAACATTCTGTGCGGCGAGTGGGCTGAGGAGTAGGAGCCCCAGCAGCCCTGAATACGAAGCAAGCCTGTGAAGTGTGATACGGGTCTTCATAGTAGTCTATCTTGCGCCCCAATATACGACTTTTTGAGACATGCAAATGCCCCTTTTGTCCCCTGGCAGGCGAGCTCACCACGGCAGCGCCCAGCGCACATCCAGCGGGATCAGAACGTTCCATACAAAGCGCCTGACTACATCTTGCAATCCAGACGGACGCCCCCCGGCGAATGCTTCGCCCAGCACCGGGAAGTAGCCGCCCATCACCAGTCGATCCCGGAATCGTATCACTGGCAGCCCTACACTCAGCCCCCAGTAAGAGCGCCCTGTCTGCGGTAGGTATCCCACATCTACCCGCAGCGTAAGGCTTCGCCATCCTAGGAAGGGGACTTCTACATTGCCCGCTATCAGGGTAGTACTGATGAGGGTATCAGCGGGGAGGCGCGCCCCCCCTTGCGTCTCTGGCATCTGCTGGCGCAGAAGGGTATTAGTGCCTTCTCGGAAGCGATCCAGCAGGACCATTTCCCCAAAAGGATCAAAGCCCGCCGCCCGAAAGCGCAGGTACCCCGGTGCATCAGCAGCCGTCCAGCCGGCATAGCTGCGTGCCCACAAGTGCCACTTCCGCAGCGGACGCCAGTAAAGTCGCCCTTCCGCCTCACCGCGAAAATGTCCTCGCAGGTCATGCCCCACCGACACCATCCCGAAAAGCGTCAGAATCGGCTCCTCCCGTCGTATCTCCCAGTCCAGCGCCACATACGCGGGGCGCCCTTGATTGATCCATGTGTAGGCGCGGCTCTCCAAATCCTGAAAAGCCAAATGATAACTGCGCAAGCGCACCACCTGCCGCCCGAGGAAAGTATCATAGCGGCGTCGGAGGGTAGCTTCCACAGCGGCTTTTGTGTGCCAGAAGCCCGCGAAGCTCGCGCTGCGCAGCCGCATCTCCAGCAGCTGGACAGGCTGATCCGCAGGATAAGCCCGCAGCGTCAGCCCAGCACTACCCCGCAGGTCCTGCCGCAGCACACTATACATGGGAAGCAGGTGAAACTCTCCGACCCGCTTCGGAAAAAGCCCATGATAGATGCCCATCCCGAGGAGAAGCCCATCGCGGTAGTTATACCCCAGTGCTGGAAATAACCCCACATGCGCCACAGCAGCCTGCGGCAGGCGCACCGGGGCAAAAAGCGCCAGCTTCACCTGTCGCCATCCCGGCAGCAGGCGGCGGGTATAGAAAAAGTTATTCCCTACTCGGCGTTCGTAGAGATACCCATTAGGGTTGACAAGGAAAAGGCGCGTCCCAGCGGGCAAGCTCACCACCTGCGCACTATCCAAGGGTAGGATATACGAGCGTTCAAGCCAGCCTTCCCGGCTCAGCGCAAAAGCTTCTACCCGAAAAGGTCGCGGCAGCTTACGGGTGGGCTCTTCTATTCGTACCTGATATACGGTGTCGCTCTGCCGACGGAAACGCAGCCGTAAGTCAGCTTCCTTATCCGTAAGCAAATAGCTCAGCAGCCCTCGCCCGGGGAGTCCTTCTTTTTCCAGCGCCTCTGCCCAGTCTTCTGGATACGGATGCCGGAATGCCCACTCCCTAAAATAGCGCTGCATGGCAGCATCCCATTTCTCTTGGCTGAAAGCGACCACTGCTGAGCGCAGGCTGAGCGCAGTCTTTGTATAGACGCCCAGCCCATAAGAAATCATACTGTGCCAGTGAGAAGGAGCGGCAGGCGCCACATCGGCATTCAGATGATGGTAAAAGAGCATCTCCGGATGGAGCGTATTCCATTTATTGGCAGCGCCCCTTAGCACATCCCCCTGCGAATGAAAACCCGCACTGTCCAGTAGCATTCGCTTCTCATAGTAGCTATTGATGCCCTCGTCCTGCCAAGGGTGAAGCCGTTCGTTAGAGCCGAGCATGCCTTGAAACCAGTTGTGCCCTACCTCATGAACAACGACCTGACGAAGCGCACTCGTGTCTGTGGTGGGAATGATAACGGTAATCATAGGATACTCCATTCCGCCCCCGGCCTCCAGTCCGCCTTCTACGGCGGTGGCGTGTGCATAGGGGTAGGGACCCACCCATGCAGAGAGTTTCTGGAGAGCTTCGGCGATGTATTGGGGGGCATAGCGCCATGCTTCATAATACGGCAAGTGAAAGACGCTCACACAAGCGACGCGGTGTCCATTCGGCAGGGTGATGGTATCGCTGAGTATCCCATAACGTGGATCCGCAAACCACGCAAAATCATGCACGCTGTCTTGAACGAACCGCAAAGTCTTATAGCGAGGGGCGGGTCGTGTATCCTTTGCCCAGTGCGGTAGGGGCAGGGAGGAGTGTTCCTGATCTGGATTTCTGCGACGAGTGATAAGAAACCTAAGCCGCCCGATACTGACTTGCGGGCGCTGGGCTGTATCCGCAGATGGTTGGAGCGTGTCAAGCCATAGACGAGTCTCGCTTTCTCGCCGACGCAGCCAGGCAAGCTCTTCCGGCGTCTGAAGAACGCCTGTCGCCGCTACGAGAAAGTTTTCCGGGACTTCTATCTCCACCTCGTAGCGCCCCCATTCGCTGTAAAACTCGCCCTGATCCAGGTAGGGCAGGGGATGCCAGCCTTTATGGTCATACACGGCGGGTTTGGGATACCACTGCGTGATAGCGTATTGAACCTTGCTGCGCCCCATGCGAGAGAAGGTAACGGGCACCTTTACCC
>CAZZMF010000196.1:0-3388 GCA_964655255.1 uncultured Sphingobacteriaceae bacterium | reverse complement strand
TATCAGCATATTGTAGTGCCTCGCACCTTTACCTCGCCTCTGCAGGTGAGCCTGCAAGCTGGAATAGGACCTACTTTCGCCCTGCTCAAGCCCTACTATCTGGAGATAGCTGTTCCCATTTCTGCCAACCAAGCTATCATCCAGGTAGACACCTATGACCCCAATCGCTACTCCTACAACGATATTGTCGGCGAAGCGGATTTCTATTTAGGCTTTGACCGACTTCGGGCGGTGCCGGGACTGGTAGGGCAAGTGGGTGCTATGGTAGATGTAGGAAAGGAAGCCAGTCTCATTCGGAGCTTAGCTTTGGGGGTACGAGTGCAGGGCTTTAGTCGCCCGATACAGACGCTTTATCAAAAGCCGGGACGCTCTTGGTGGGCAGCAGGGTATATGGCTTTTTATATCGGAAACGCATGGAAATAGCGCTTACCCTGATAGCGAGCTACCTTCTTGGCTCTTTGGTGCCAGGATTATGGCTTGCTCGGCTGCGGGGTATAGATATTCGCCGTGTAGGCAGTGGAAATATCGGCAGTACGAATGCTTACCGAGCGATGGGCTTCTGGGGGGGAGCGATCGTGCAGGTCATAGACATTGGAAAGGCGGTATTGGCGGTAGCTCTGGCACAGCGACTGCACCTACCCCTATGGGGACATTATCTCGCCGCGACAGCAGCCGTTTTCGGACACATATATCCCATATGGGCGGGCTTCAAGGGGGGCAAAGGCATCAATACCCTTTTAGGTGGCATGCTGCTCATAGAACCGTGGAGCGCCCTGGCAGCTCTGGGCAGCTTTCTCCTAATGCTTAGCTTCACGAGGATTGTCTCTGTGAGTTCTCTCGCGGCGGTTGCCAGCTTTCTCCTCTGGCACGGCATCGTGGGAGATGGCAGTACGATAGGGTATGTATTTGGGGCGGCGTGGTTGGGGGTGGTGATTTTTACCCATCGTAGCAATCTTTCTCGTCTCTGGCAAGGCACAGAACCGCGAATAGGGGACAAAAAACGCTAACTTTGAGGCATGCGCTTGATTATCCCGATGGCAGGGGAAGGGAAGCGCTTGCGTCCCCACACCTTTACGCTCCCCAAGCCCCTCTTTCCCATTCTTGGCAAGCCTGTCCTTCAGTGGCTCATAGAAGAGGTTCAACGCGCTCTGTCGGCATCTGTGGAAAGGATGGTCTTCATTGTACGCGACCTGCGCGCCGAGCACCAGCGCTTTTTAGAAGACCTGGCGGGGCAGTGGGGCGCAGAAGCCCATTTCTGCGAGCAGACAGACCCGCTGGGCACAGCTCACGCTATCTATCAAGCTCGGGCACACTTGGCGGGACCAGCGGTGGTGCTCTTTGCAGATACTATCTTCAAAGCCACAATCCAAGTGCCTCCCGACGCCGATGGCGCCATCTGGGTCAAAAGGGTAGAAGATCCCCGCAGTTATGGTGTAGTAGAGCTTTCCCAAGAGGGCTATATCACGCGGCTGATTGAGAAGCCCGAGATACCGCCGTCCGATTTGGCGATTATTGGGATATACTATTTCCGGGAGGCGGAGCGGCTTTTGCCGGCGATAGAGTATCTTTTTCATCACGACATTCGGTCAAAAGGCGAATATCAACTCACCGATGCCCTCCAGTGGCTATGTGATCAGGGGATGAAACTGCGTGCGCTGCCTGTGGAGGAATGGCTGGACTGCGGCAGCCGTTTGCTTATTTTACGAGCGCAGGCGCGCCTTTTGGAGCTCGGCGAAGGGAAAGGCAGTATGCCTCCCCCCCCTACGGTGCAGGTCATTCCGCCAAGCTATATCGATGAGGGCGCTGAGATCGCCGAGAGTGTCATCGGACCTTATGCCGTCATAGAGAAAGGTGCTCGTGTGTATCGCAGCATTTTGAGTTATACGCTCTGTCGCACTGGCGCTGAAGTTCGCGAATCCGTTCTGCGAGAAGCTATCATTGGCGCTCATGCTTATTGTAGAGGCGCCGTCGGTACGCTGGATTTGGGCGATTATAGCCGCCACGAGGGATGAGTACCTTCGGCTTGGGCAGTTGTCTCCCGCCCAGAAAAGTTCGCCTTCTTTGGTTGGGGTCTGGACTCTCTTACTTGCTGTGGGCTTGTGGGACGCTGAACCTCGTGGGATTAGTCTTGACAAATGCAGCTTTTGCTCAAGAGCAGAAAAAGAAGCAGCGCTCAGGCAAAGGCGCCATAGATACAACGGCATGGCGAGCTGCCGCAGCTCCTTTTACACGCGGGGTGGTACTTTTTACGCAAGGGCTTATAGAGGAGTCGGCGGAGTTTTTGGAAAAAGCCGCAGAAATCGCCCCTAATAGCGCAGGCATTCATTATTACCTTTCACGGGTGGCGTACGCCCAGAACGACCTCATTCGCATGCTTATCCATGCAGAAAAAGCTTACACCGAAGCCCCTAAAGAGTTATGGATAGCCTTGGGCTATGCTGCTGCCCTTCAGCTGAATAACCAGTTCAGAGAAGCCTGTGCCCTCTTAGAAAAGCTTCTGAAAGAGTACCCTGATCAGCCAGAGATTTTACTTCGGCTGGCGCAGGCCTACCAAGCCGCCGGAGATGTAGATAAAGCCGATAGTTATTATGCAACTTTGCAACATGTGACGGGCAACTATGAGGAGATTTTTCAAACTCGCGTACAAATGCTCATAGAAAAAGGGCGCCTCTGGCAAGCGATAGCGCTGGCAGAAAGCTTATCAACAATCTTCCCACGACATGAGATATATTTGGAGACGGCTATCCGTTTGTATGAACTGAGTCGCGACCTGCGCGGGATGGCTTCGGCGGCTTCTCGCCTCTTGGATATAGACGCCGCCAGTGCCGCTGCATGGGAAGTGGTGATGA
The DNA here is from genome assembly GCA_964655255.1 of uncultured Sphingobacteriaceae bacterium. Classification (GTDB taxonomy): domain Bacteria; phylum Bacteroidota; class Bacteroidia; order SpSt-205; family SpSt-205; genus SpSt-205. The sequence goes on along the minus strand of CAZZMF010000196.1, from coordinate 539 downwards.
GTTATCCTGAGTTTTTTGAGGAATTTTGGGGCGAAGAGAACTGGGAGCGACTTCTTGAGTCTCCTGGCACCCCCCCAGAAGTCAAATACATGCTCCTGCGACGGGTAGACTTTTTGGACGAGGATGATCTTATACACATCGTGCAAAGGCTCCTTGCAGAAGCTCCGGCAGCCAGTGGATGGGATTTATATGCGCGCTACTGGGCATATAAAGGTCACTGGGATAGCGCCGCCTACGCATGGAAAGCGGCAATTAGCTTAGACTCGGCGCAGTTAGCTTTGTACATGGAGTACTTCTATGCGCTTTGGAAGCTTGGCGGGGGCGACTCCCTCCTCCATGAGGTGCAAAGGGCATCTGAACTTTTTCCGGGGCAAGGACGCCTGTATCTATGGGAAGCTATAGCGCTTACCCTCCATCACGATTATGAAGCCGCTCTGCCACTCTTTCAGAAAGGATGGCGGCTAACTCACTCCATAGATACCCCCCAAGCCCAAATCGCAATATACTATCAAGCAATAGCAGAAGCAGCACTGGGACAC
>CAZZMF010000195.1:0-3389 GCA_964655255.1 uncultured Sphingobacteriaceae bacterium | reverse complement strand
GGATTGAAAGAGCCGAAAAGCAAGCCTACCTTCATAGCAGTTCACGGCGGAGGAGCGTTTCCAAGCGGGCTAAGGCTTTGGAGAGGTCTTCGTTATACAGGATGAAGTCAAACTGTGGGAGGAGGCGCAGTTCTTCTTCGGCACGGGCGAGACGCTCTTCTAAGTCATCAGGGGCGTTGACGCCACGGGCGATGAGCCGTTCCCGCAGCACTTGAATGGAAGGCGGCACTAAAAAGACGGTGAGGAGTCCCTCGCCCATCAAGCTTTTGAGGGAAAGCGCCCCTTTTACATCTTTGACGAAAATGGGGATTTTAGCCAGTTGCTGAATGCGGGTTATTTCTGACCGTAGGGTTCCGTACCGATAGCCCGAGAAGAGCTGTTCCCATTCCAGAAAGCCGTCATTTTTCACCTGCTCATCAAACTCAGCTTCGGTGAGGAAATAATAGTCGCGCCCGTGCACTTCGCCTGGGCGGGCGGGGCGTGTGGTGGCTGAGATGGAGAAAGTAAGCTGGTCGTACTTTTTCAGCAAAAGCTGCGCCAAAGTTGTTTTTCCCGATCCGCTTGGACCCGTAATCAGGAGGGCTTTCACTGCCGCAAAGGTACATTAGCCCTATTTGTCCTATCTTAGGTAATCCCACCGTTCGGAGGCTATGCGGTAAGGCTTTATAAGATTGGTCCAGAGCCAGCCCGCCGCAAAGCCCCCGATATGCGCCCAGAAAGCGATTCCCCCAGCTTCGCCCGCTATCCATTCAGAGAGCCTATCCAGAATGCCCTGACTGAGTTGAAAGACGAACCACATAATCAGAAAAAATCGCGCCGATAGCGAGGTAAAGTAAAGCGGAGGAAAGTAGGTCCATATCTTTGCATGGGGATACAGTACCAAATAAGCCCCCATAATGCCGGAGATGGCGCCGGAGGCTCCCACCACGGGCACTTCCGAACTCGGATACATAAAAATGTGCATTCCCAATGCCGCCAGTCCAGATATCAGGTACAAAGCCAGATATTTTATCTTGCCCAGGGCATCCTCTACATTGTCTCCGAAGACCCACAGCGTCCACATGTTGAATATCAAATGCGCCCAACTCCCATGCATGAACATGGAAGTGAGCGCTTTTTCCAACGAAAAAGGCTCAGCGGGCACATAGCCCAGCTCTAAAAGCGCTTCTGCAAACGCCTCCCCACTGTCATAGTGCTGCCAAAATAGCCACACATTTGTGGCTATAAGTAGGCCCGTGACAAGGGGAAAGGAAGAGGAAGGATTGACGTCCCGCAGGGGAATCATTTGGGTGGGTTAGGTCGGGTGCTATCGGCTATCATCTCGCTCACTTTATGCGCGATGCCTGTGATTTCTAAGGGAAGTATCCATTTAGCAGAGGAAGATTGTCCCACGTTTTTGAGCATTTCAAGGTATTGGATGAGCATGGTGTTTTGGTCTATGTGGCGGGCAGCCTCGCTAATCTTCTGCAAGGCAAGGGCATACCCTTCGGCAGCTAAGAGTTGGGCTTGGCGTTGAGCTTCGGCTTGGAGGATCATGGACTCTTTCTGGGCTTCGGCTTGGAGGATACGGGCAGTTTTTTCGCCCTCCGCCCGAAGAATCTGGGACTGCTTAGCGCCTTCGGCTTCGGTTACCATGGCGCGGCGGTTCCGTTCGGCAGCCATCTGCTTGGTCATGGACTCTTGCACTTCCGCTGGGGGGAGGATTTCTTTGATTTCCACAGCATTGACCTGAACGCCCCAACGGTGCGTCACCTCATCCAGCTTAGCCCGGAGCTTTTGATTGATTTCATCCCGCTTGGATAAAACATCGTCAAGAGCTATATCCCCAATAACAGCTCGTAGCGTCGTCGTTGCCAACCCCTCAGTCGCTTGAAAGACATTTTGCACATTCACCACCGATGCCAAGGGATCCACGATTTGCAGATAAATCAAAAAGTCTATGGAAATGGGTGCATTGTCGCGGGTGATACAAGTCTGCTTGGGAATCTCCATGATACGCTCCCGCAAATCTACCCGAATCGGCGTGTCAATCACCGGGATCACAATAACAAGCCCAGGCCCCTTAGCCTGCGGCAGCGCACGACCAAGCCGAAGCACCACTAAACGCTGATACTCCGGTAGCACTTTTAGGCTGGAAATCAATAGAAGCACGATTAGCCCTATGATAATGTAGGTTTCCATACAGGCAAAAGTATAGCTATCCCTTCACATTTGCCTTCGGAAAGGGGTAAGCTCGCTTGGGTGAGCCCGTCCCAGCAAGGCTAAGGCTTTGATTGGGCGATATAAATGCCGATTCTCTGCAAAACTATTCTGCCGCATGGGATTATGCATATCTCCGCAACCCCTTTGCAACCTATACGTCAGCTTCTGCCGTATAATACATCGTGAAGTTTGAATGGGTCTTAGGCAGGATGGCAAGCAGGATCCTTCCCCAGGCTCTTGGCGTTTTTCTGACGCTGTGATCTTTTGCCGTAGCGAGAGGAGTTCTATTATAAAGTGTTCTTAGTAGCATGCGCGATTTTGGTACTTTTTATTAGGAGGTCTTTGGATGGGAAGGGTTCTTTGCAGCAAGCCCAGCCAGGGGTCCCCCGACAGGGGGACCTTTTTATTTTTTAGCGCCCTACCATATTTCCAAAAGCCGGTAATCTACGCTGGGCCAGAAGTGCGCGGGCTTCGGACCGGCATATTTTTTGAGCCACTCGGGCAAGCGTACGCGCTCCTCTGGATAAGCCCGTACAAGCCAGGCGATTTGTCGCTTGCGAATGAGCTTCTCTATTTGAATGGCTTTGGTCTCCTCTACGGATAGACGCTTTCGGACCAGTTGCATGCCCTGTAGCTCTCCGAAACCTTCCACGCCAGGCATGCCTTTGATGTAACGGCGACCTCTGCCTTTTTTTGATGGTTCAGCTACCCAGACCTCCAGTTGCTTGAGCGCCCATACTTTCCTGCGCTTTAATCGGGGCTTTTTGAGCGGTCTCGCTTTCTTATCATAAAAGTGTGCGAAGACATACACCCTTTTACCCATGATATATCCTGCCACGGGTACCCTCCCGTAGGTTTCTGTATTGACCCATTCACCGATAGAAACGCCACTATAAGCGCTGACGACCTCACAGTGCTTTTTATGATTGGTGAAGATGTACCGTAGGTCATGCGCGAAGCGTTCGGTAGCGGTCATGACGCCTTGACGCTGAGCATCACAAGGGACATCATAAGCAGCGGGCGAACGGTGTCGTATGGTGGGGGCTTTACAGGTATAGCGGTCAAAGTTTTTGTGCCGAATCGGAGGGGGATCGCAAGCCTGCCGTTCGTAATGCCGCCAAGGGCGATGATAAAGTGGCGGCGTATAGCAAATATAGCGATCAAAACTTTTGTGGGGAATCGGGAGG
>CAZZMF010000194.1:0-3409 GCA_964655255.1 uncultured Sphingobacteriaceae bacterium | reverse complement strand
TTCTTCAGCCAGGTCAGCGTTCATTTTCAGGTCATAGAAAGCCATTTCTGGCTCTATCATCCAAAACTCCGCCAGGTGGCGCGGCGTATGGGACGGCTCAGCCCGAAAGGTCGGACCGAAAGTGTATATCTTGCCCAAGCCAGTAGCTAAAAGTTCCCCTTCCAACTGTCCGCTGACAGTGAGATAGGCTGGGCGCCCGAAAAAGTCTTCCTCATACGCCACGCGCCCATCTGGATGCTTTGGCACGGCACTCAGGGGTAAAGTCGTCACTTGAAAAAGCTGTCCCCCACCCTCGCAGTCCGAGGGCGTGAGTATCGGCGTATGCACATACACAAAGCCTCGCGACTGGAAGTATTCATGAATCGCAAAAGACACCCCACTGCGTATGCGAAAAACGGCTTGGAAGGTGCGGGTTCGCGGGCGCAAATGCGTAATCTCTCGCAGAAACTCCAGAGAGTGGGCTTTTTTCTGCAAGGGATAGGACTGGGGATCGGCGGGACCGTAGAGTTCGTAGCTTTCGGCTTCCAATTCAAAAGGTTGGGGACGATCTGGGGTGGCTTTGAGCAGCCCATGTACGACCACACTTGCGCCGGTATGAAGTTCTGACTCTATGCGCTCACGGGGAATACGGTCATGCGGAAGCACGACTTGAAGGGCGCGCAACGTAGACCCATCTTGCAGTTCCAAAAAGCTCACGGCACGAGTAGAGCGACGCGTGCGTACCCAGCCTGAGACGACTAAGCTTTCGCCTATGGGGGGCTTTGCATACAAGTCAGCTACTGTAATAGGCGTGCGCTGCGACATGCAGCAAAGGTAGAAGGCACTTCCCGACTACTCAGAGCCAGATGAAAGAGGAGGCGATTACCTTTGCTTGGTGCGATATGTGGTGGCGCTGCTCAGCGTAGTGTGGGCACAGGGCATAATCCGAGGTTCCGTGATTGATAGTGATGGAGAACCGGTCGTAGGGGCGCAAGTGGTGCTTTTCCCTATTCAAAAAGGTACCCTCACCAACGCCGAAGGACTTTTCTCCCTTACAGGCATCCCTAATGGGAAATATCGCCTACGCATCACTGCCATCGGCATAGATACGCTCTGGCAAGAAGTCGAAATCTCCGACCGCCAAAAGCTCATCACCCTCAAGCTACAACCCAAGGTAGCAGCGATAAGCTTAGAGACCGTGGAGATCATAGAGAGCGTGACCCCCGCCCGCATAGACCCCACGCGCGTCACGGTAGCAGTGACGCCCATTTCTCCGAGGCAGATTCTACAACTGCCGAGCTTCGGAGTGCCCGATGTTGCCCAATACCTACAGATACTGCCAGGGGTCGTTTTCACAGGCGATCAAGGGGGGCAGCTTTACATACGCGGCGGGACGCCTATCCAAAACCTTACCCTTTTAGACGGAGCGATTATATACAGCCCTTTTCACACGCTATCGCTTTTCAGTGTATTTGAGACAGACATCTTGCGACAGGTCAATGTCTATTCAGCAGGCTTTGGTGCGGAATATGGCGGACGGATCTCCTCTGTGATAGATCTGCGCACGCGTCCGGGCGACTTTGAGCGCTTGAGTGGGAAAGTCTATACCACACCTTTCGTCAGCGGTGCCCTCTTAGAAGGACCGATGCCCTGGGTGAAAAATAGCTCGTGGATCCTCTCAGCCCGCCAAGGACACATTGAGCAGGCGGCGCCGCGTCTGTATCCTTACCTCAAAGACTCGCTGCCTTTCCAGTTTCAGGATGTGTATGGGAAAGTGACCTTCGGGCGCGGTCCAGACCAACTCAATCTCTGGGGCTTCCGACAAACCGACCAAGTGAGCTTAGGCGAAAACGGCACAAACCGATGGGCCCAGTGGGGCGGCGGTACTAACTTTTCCCTCCTCCCTTCCAAAGCGCGCGTCCGCATCTTAGGCAATCTCGCCTATAGCCGTTTCACCAACACCTTTGACGACCCGCGCGAACTGCGTCCCCGATATAGCGAAATCGGCGGCTTCAACGGCGGCTTCACTTTCTCTTACCTCTTCGGCGCCGATGAACTGGCTTTCAGCGCGGATGTACGCGGCTTTTCTACGGATTTTCTCTTCACTAACGCTCTGGGCTTCATCACTCAGCAACGCCAGAGCAATACCGAACTCGCTGGCTGGTTCAAATACCTAAAAACCATTCGCGAGCAGCGCACAGACGAACAAGGCGAACTGCGCTTCCAAACCCGTGCCGTCATAGAGCCCAGCCTGCGTTTGCACTTCTATAATACCTACGGCTACCTCTCCATAGAGCCGCGCCTGCGCGCCAAATACAACGGCGACCGCTGGAGCCTTCAAGCCGCTGCGGGACGGTATGTCCAAAACTGGGTCGCTGCAGTCTCCGATAGAGATGTGGTCATTCTCTTTCAGGGCTTTTTGACAGCGCCAGAGCTACCCGCTAATAAACAGCTTCGCCATCCTCTCCAAGAAGCCTATCACGCTACCTTAGGCGGGGAATACCAACTTGGCGACATTCTCCTCAGTTTGGAAGGATGGTACAAACGCTTCACTCAACTCACTATTGTAAATCGCGAGCGGCTTTTCCCCGAAGACCCTACCTTTCTCACAGAAATAGGATATGCTTATGGCGGGGATCTCACACTGCGCTACCAGACCCTTGCATGGAGCTTGTACGGTACTTACAGCTATCAGTACAACTGGCGCAGCGATTTTCGGATAAGCTACTTTCCGCTGTGGGATCGGCGCCATACGGCAAATCTCCTTGGCACCTACCGCTGGGGGGGCTGGATAAATACCCCACGCACCCGCGAGAGCAAATGGGAGGTGTCCCTCCGCTGGACGCTGGGATCGGGACTGCCTTTCACACAAACGCTGGGCTTCTTTGAGAAACTCCTCCTGCTGCAAGGCTCCCAATCCCCCTATGTCACGCAGCAGGGTCAGCTCGCCGTCCTCCTCAGTCCAAACTACAACGCCGCGCGCCTGCCCGCCTACCATCGCTTAGACTTGACGCTAAAGCGGCGCTGGCGCATCGGAGGCTCTTTTCTATTAGAAGGCAACTTGACCGTGCTCAACGCCTACAATCGCCCTAACCTCTTCTACATAGACCGCATCACCGCTCGCCGATATGACCAGCTGCCCATCCTGCCGATGATAGGACTCACCGGAGTCTGGTGATGAAAAGACTTTTATTGCGCTTCTTTTGAGGCATCCACGAGGGGAATAAGGTAGCGGCGGGAAGGGGAAAATAATACGCCGCGTCAGTGCGATTACTATTCCATTTCAGAACTCCGAGGTGAGAGATAACTCTGCTGATTTGCATGGGGTTATAGCGGCGCGGCAGCGCCTTCGGCGCTGCCGCGCCGCCCAAAAACTAAATCCACCATCCAGCCTAAGCTTCATTTGCAGTAGCAGGGCATGCCTTATATT
>CAZZMF010000193.1:0-3425 GCA_964655255.1 uncultured Sphingobacteriaceae bacterium | reverse complement strand
ATTGCAGCCCCACCCACCACCGCCGCCGGCAGCTCCATTCGGCGCATTGGCTCCGCGAGACCCCGCGCCCGCTGTCACATCGCACCGCACGATGCGGTAGTTGGAGCAGCCGTTGAGATAGATGCCATAGACACTCACCCCGTGGCGAGAGTTCGGATGCACCTGATTCGGGTCAAAGCCCTGCACCTGTATCACCAGATCATGGAGCTGGAAGTTCGTGATGCCCACCCCGCGCACGCCGACGAGCCGAGGCACCTGAGGGGATGTCAGAGAGAGCCCCTCCGCGTTCGCTGTGGTGCGGATGATGGTCGTTGTGGATGCGTTTGTTTTTTTCCACCCCTGAGACTCGTCATACCCCCCCTCCCAGTAGACGTTAGAGCAGAGTTCTATGGTATTATTGATGGTGTAGTTGCCTGTGGCGAGGCGGATGACGTGCGGTGCTGTGGGGGTAGCCACTGCACAGGCTTGATTACGGGCGTAAAAGATATCCGCGGGATTAGAGCGAGAGCCGCAGCCCGCCCCACCTGTACAGCCACCCGGTTTTACATACCATATACGCCCTTCACCGCAGGCATCCTGCGCAGCGAGATAGCTCAGCCCAGCTGCAAGCCAGAGTAGAATGCGCTTCATCACCGCAATATTACGACTTCTCAGCAAAACTCCAATCACCATTCAACCGCCCATACATGCAACTCAGGCGCGAGATTTTGCGTATGGGGAAATAAGATATATTCGCCTAACATGCGACGGTGGCTGGGACTCCTTCCTGTGCTGGCTATGGCGCAGGACCTTTATATGGGTAGCGAGTTTTTGCTCCTACGGTTTCACCGGGGCTTTTATCCGCCGCTGCTGGGCACCGGCATCATGGGCGGCGCCAGCATACCGCTTTTCCGATCCGGGGAGACGTACCAACTGCGGGGCTGGGGGGAAGCCCGCTTGATGCACATCGTTGGAAGCAATAGGGTGCCTTTTTCCCCGGGCGCCACAGCCGGCGTGTCAGCCCGAGCCGATATTCCCTCCCGCCTGCGCATTTATGCCCAAGTAGGCCTCGGACTGGACGCGCACAGCATAAACTTCACGGACAAAGGCGGAAACACGCTGATAGACCGCCAGCTTCGCCCTATCTTCATAGCTGAAATGGGGTCCTTTGCCTTTGCGGAAGGGATTTTTCTGCGGTATGGCTTCTACCCTACCCCTGGCACGACAGGGAAGTTTGTCGTCACGATAGGTTCGTATGTAGAGGATTGAGGGAAGCTTGGCTTGTTTTACAACCCTACCAAGCGCAGGAATACATCTTTTTGCTCTGCCTGCTCAAAAGCTCCCCGAAACGCATAAGTCAGCGTCCGGCTCGCCTCATCCTGAATGCCTCGCATGGATACGCAGTAATGCTTCGCATCTATGACGACCGCCACATCCGGCGTGCCTAAGTGCGTCGCCAAAAAGTCTGCTATTTGCTGAGTAAGGCGCTCCTGGACTTGAGGGCGCCGAGCGAAGTAATCCACGATTCGGTTGAGCTTGGACAGACCCACTACATGCTCCCTCGGAATATACGCCACATGCGCGACCCCAATAATCGGCACAAAATGATGCTCACACACGGAGCGGACGCGGATATCTTTTTCTACGACCATTTGATGATAGCCGTAGGTATTGGGGAAAAGGCGCACGTGGGGCATTTTGTCGGGGTTCAGCCCGATGAAAAGCTCATTCAGGTACATTTTCGCTACGCGCTTAGGGGTATCCCGCAGACTGGGATCGCTCAAATCTAACCCCAAAAGGCGCATGATCTCCCCAAAGTGATAGGCGATTTGGGCTTCCCGATCAGAAGCAGGTACCGCGGTCTGCAGCTCCTCTTCTGCACTACATAGGCTGCAGCCGCACAAGAGGTCGTGTCCGTTGGTGTATTCAGGCTTTTTCTCCATGGTAGATGAAACAATTTCTTGGCGTTTCCCATAGTCTGAGTTCTACAAGTTCCACGCCCGGCGGCAAATGGGGACTTATCCGTTCCCAGATAGCGACGATGAGATTTTCGGACGAGGGGATTTGTCCGGCGAGGAAGGGCACATCGGTATTGAGATGGCGATGATCCAGGTATTGGATGACCTGCTCTTCTACAAGCCGGCGCAAATGGGCAATATCCATCACATAGCCGGTGTCGGGGTCGGGTGTACCTGCGACGACGACTTCCAGTTCATAGTTGTGTCCATGTCCGGTGGGATTGCTACAGGGACCGAATACTTGGGCATTCTTCTCATCGGACCATGCGGGATTATAGACCCGATGGGAAGCGGAGAAATGAAAGCGCCGACTCACATAGACCTTCGGGCGCGCGACAGGGGAAACCGAAGCCCTTTCCATGAGAGGAGAAGGAGTAGCCATACGATAGTGAGGGTTATAGATGCCCAAACAAAAAGCGCTGCCCATTGGTGCGCGAGGAGGTCGCCGACCGCTGCCAGGGTAGGTGGCATGCCGGGCAGAAAGGGAGGCAGAAGCTTACTGTGCAGAGCCTCTGACAGTGCCCAAAGGGCAAATGCCAAGCTAAGAAGAGCAGCATACTTATCCAAACGCTTTTTGAGGGGCACTTGTGGAGCATCCAGCGCCAGCCATGCCCACAGAAGTAAGATACCCGCTGCATAGACGGTCCATTGGAGTGCCCAGAGGTAGGGGGCATTTCGCCAGCCGTACCAGAGCCCCAGCCCCAGCAGCACGATAAATGCACCACTAAGCCCCCCGGCTACCGTCCGACGGCTTATCAGGTACCCCACTCCGCTCCCCAAAGCGAAGAACCAGAGCAGCTCTATCAGAAGTAGCGTATGCATATTCTTTTTCCATCGTGATGCATTCCGTAGGACAAACTATCGTACACAGCCCGCAGAAGCAGCACAGCGCATGATCTATGTCAAACCTCGGCAAGTGAAACCGCTTCGGCGCGCCTGAGCTGGTGTAGCCGAGTACGGTGGGTGCTTTTTCCTTTTCTATGGTGATGCAGCTAACGGGGCAGATGCGTGCGCACAGATCACACCCGATACAGTCCTCAATCGCGACATGGAGGCGATAATGCCCATTTTCTGGGATGGGCAGGGTGTGGTGCGGATATGGTATAGTAATAGCTCCAAGACCTGGGGCTGAAAAAGCCTTTGCCTGCATGGGATAGCGCGAGCGGCGGCGCCACCCCCACACCCCATGCCGCAGAGCAAGCCAGAGCCCTTTTAGCAGACTTTGCACCTCCCTAAGGTAAGGCAAATAAACCAGACGCTTCCCCGGAAGCCAAACTTCTACCGTGGCAGGCTCACCCCTAACATTTCCAGAAGGGCTAAGGCGACATAGACCGCTCCCAAGCCGAGCAGAGTATAGTCGTTCAGTAGGTCGCGGCTGGGTTCGCCAGCGTTGCGATTGTGGGTAAGGTGATAGTAGCGAAATATGCC
>CAZZMF010000192.1:0-3447 GCA_964655255.1 uncultured Sphingobacteriaceae bacterium | reverse complement strand
TATTTGTCCTATGCAGAAGTTTATACTCCTTGCCATCATCGCTGGATACTTGTTCGCCCAAGAAGAGCGGGAGTTGCCAAGAACCCAAGAGAAGCCCAAACCGGAGCGCCCCAAAGCCGAAGCCCCACAGGCACTGACGCTTCAAGGCATCGTACGCGATGCTACCTCTAACGAACCGCTTCCCGGGGCTTATATCAAGGTCAAGGGCACCCTATCTGGTACGGTGTCAGGGGCAGATGGCAGTTTCCGATTGACAGTAATGGCGGCTTTACCGCTCACGCTGGAAGTGAGCTATGTCGGCTATGAAACGATGGAACTTCTCGTAACCTCTCCTTCTAACATACAAATCGCTCTCAAGGAGGGGGGATTGACGATGAAAGATGTCGTTATTAGCACCAGTCGGGTGCCTGAGATGGTATTAGAAGCGCCTGTCACAGTGACGCGTATGGGGATACGCGAACTCCAAGCCGCCCCCGCAGCCAATATCTTCCAGCAGCTCAGCACCATCAAAAATGTGGATGTAAACTATCAATCCATAACCTTCCCTGTGATTAATACGCGGGGCTTTGGCGGTCCTGGGAATCCTCGCTTCGTGCAGCGGGTAGATGGGATAGAGATGATCGCTCCGGTTTTTGGATTTCCGGTGGGGATGCTTTCCGCACCTTCCGAACTGGATTTAGAACGGGCTGAGCTGATTGCGGGTCCGGCTTCCGCTCTCTATGGTCCAAACGCCTTCAACGGCATGTTAGACATGTATTCAAGACCGCCCCGCCAGTATCCTGGACTTTCAGCCTCTGTACGGATTGGCGCAAATCATCTCGGTAGCGGTTCTGAGATTTCGCCTCGCCCTTATTTGCATTTCAATCTGCGATATGCTCAGACCCTATTTGATCGCCTGTCTTACAAAGTCATCGCTGAATACTTCCGTGCCACAGACTGGCTTGCCACGGATTATCGGGATGAAGGTACCTATCAAGGAGCGGACTCTATCTACCGCATTCGCGGACCTCAAAATCCGGGCTACGATGGTGTCAACACCTATGGCGACGAAGTCCGCGTGCTTTCGCCAAGCTTAGCGCAGCTCTTTGGTATTAGGGAGCGGTTTTATGTATCTCGCACAGGTTATCGTGACCGCGACCTGGTCAATCCAGAAACTTTTTTCCAAAAATACACGGCTCAGCTGCAATACTTCATCAAAGAAGACTTAGAGTTATCTTGGCGCAGCTTCCTCTCCAACGGTAATACAGTCTATCAAGCTGCCAATAGAAATGTGCTGAGGGATGTATTTTTCCACCAGCATAAAGCCGAACTGCGGGGTAAGAACTTTTTCATTCGCAGTTATGGGAGCTGGGAAAGCTCTGGACGCTCCTACGATAGTCGCTTCACTGGCATTTTCCTCAATCAGTGGGCTAAACCTGACATCCCATGGTTTATTATGTATCATGAAGGGTATGCCCTTTACGGTTCTCATGAAGCAGCCCGTATCTATGCAGATACGATTACAGAACCGTCCCCGACCTATTTAGGGATTGCTTCGGCTTTTGGCTTGCCGGTGGGACCCTTTCGGCGGCGCATAGAACCTAATGACCCCCTTTTCCAGCAGATCGTGGACAGTATCAATAGCGGCTATTTACGCATCAACCGAGAAGCGGGCTTCTATGACCGTTCCTCTTTTTATCACACCGAAGTGCAGTATGATTTTTCAAACTGGACAGGGAAGTGGGTAGATGTGCTGGTAGGCGGAAACATTCGCTTTTTTAGAGTCAACACGCGGGGAACTCTCTTTGCAGACTTTGAGAAACCGCTTTGGGTCCGAGAATATGGAGGCTTCGTGCAGCTAAATAAGTGGCTATTTCAGCGGCGGCTGCGGCTATTGGGGTCTTTGAGGTATGATAAAAGCCAATACTTTGAAGGGCGCTTTACTCCGAGGGCTGCTATCTTATATGCCTTTGGAAAAGAGCATCAGCATAACATACGGCTTTCCTATCAAACGGGTTTTCGGATTCCGACGCTGCAAGATCAGCTTATTGTGTTGGACATTGGCTTCAACTCCATCACACTGGGGGGCACGCAAATCACTCGGTCGCTGTTTGGGCTGGATAAGTTCGCTTTCCTTCCCAGGTCAGTGAGCGCATTTCGAGCGGCTGCTGAAGGCGTCACGGATAGTGCTCAGTTGGCACAGTTAGCCCAGCAATATCTGGTTCCGGTGCGGCTGGAGCCGCTTCGTCCAGAGTTTACCCAGCAATACGAAGTAGGGGGACGCTTTCAACTCATTAGAGGCTTGTATGTGGATTTGGAATATGCCCGAGCCTACTATCAAGACTTCGTCCTCTATCGGAATGTGATTGGTGCCCGCCCCGTCTACGAAAGCGGCAAAGCAAAGCCGATTGGGTACAATAACATCAACCCCGCTACTAAGGAAGGATTGGAAAACCTCCGAGATGGAAATACTTACAGCTATAACACAGCCTCTAACCTAAGCGACCAAGTATATGCTGAATATGCTTCTCTCGGGGTGGAATACGCTATCACACCCAAGGTGCTCTGGACAGCCTCTTATAGTTATGCAACCTTAGTGCTGTCAGTGGCAAAAGATCCCAGCCTTTTACCCAACTTCAATACCCCCCGACATAAGGTAGGCAGCGCTATATATTTCAGGTTAGAGCGGTGGGGAGCCGCTCTCAACTACCGCTGGATAGATGCCTTTGAAATGGATGGGCTTATCAAAGGACGGGTGCCAGCTGTACAGTGGATAGACCTTCAGGTCTCCTATACCGTGCCGAAGTGGAAGACGCAGTTTCGCCTCGGCGGACAGAACCTCCTCAACATCCGATATGTGCAAATCCCTGGCGGACCTCGGATAGGCGGACTGTATTATTTCCAAGTGGTATATGATCCTTTCCTTCGTTGAGGCTTGTCCTGAGATACCGAAGCCGCCTAATATTCGCTACCTACTGCCTAACATTAGTTGACCTGGCTGTCCCTCATAGCTTCTGACCACGAGCACCGCATCATAACGAGTAGCCTGATAGTTGTATATTTGACTGAATGCGGGTTTTGCTGGGGTGCCTCCTGCTTAGCCATCTATCTGCCCAGGTACGACTCCGATTTGGGAAGCAGTTTTCTGCGCAGGCGGGACTGGTAGGGGTAGACACGGTGTTTCGCTTGCCGTCGGCGCCGCTGGTGCTATGGGTTGAAGCCTCCAGTAAAACTGCTCTGGAATGGGATACCTTATGGGTCGTTATACGCGCTATTGGCAAACCGCCCGCTATTTATGCTTTGCACCGCTCAAAGCCTGATCAGATGAACTATCGCGGCAAGGTAGCTCTTCGCGGAGGGGGGATTTATGTGCTTACGGTCTCGCCACCCCGCCAACCCCGGCTTATCTTAGGAAGGGGGCGAGTATATATTACCGACGCTCAAGCCCCCAATGTCGCTGCCCTTCGC
>CAZZMF010000191.1:0-3472 GCA_964655255.1 uncultured Sphingobacteriaceae bacterium | reverse complement strand
CTCTCGGATAAGGTCGGCGGTAATCTGCGTGGTAGAGACCAAAGCTTGAATGTATTGGAGCACTTTGTACAAGGCGACGGCTTGGGCGCGTCCCCGCGGAGAGAGGTAAGTATTGCGCGAGCTCATGGCGAGCCCGTCTGGTTCCCGGACCGTAGGCACACGGACAATCTCTACGGGGAAAAAGAGTTCCTCTACCATTTTTTCTACGATGCGCACTTGTTGGAAGTCCTTTTCGCCAAAATATGCTCGCGTTGGATTGACGAGGTGAAAGAGCTTAGTCAGGACGAGCGCCACCCCATCAAAATGTCCTATTCGGAAGCTTCCACACCACAAACGGCTCAGGCGCGTCATGGAGATGTGAGCTTCGTCTTCTGGGCTGTAGATTTCTTCTACGGTGGGGACAAATACGGCAGAGACGCCGAGATTTTGAAGGAGGCGCAGGTCGGTCTCCAAGGTCCGCGGATAGCGGTGGTAGTCTTCATTTGGACCGAACTGGCGCGGATTGACAAATATGCTAACGATAGTCCAAGGATTTTCCGCTAAGCTGCGGCGCACGAGAGAGAGGTGCCCTTCATGCAGGGCGCCCATCGTGGGCACAAAGCCCACAGAACCATGCACCTTGCCGCGCCAAGCTTTCAGGCTACTGCGTGTCTCTATGACTTCCATGGTAAAGGCGATTGAGATAAGTTGCGATGACCAGGTCGCCAAACACATTTAGTGTAGTGCGCATCATGTCCAAAAATCGGTCTATTCCGTAGATCAAGGCGATAGCCCCTGCTGGTATCCCAAAGGTGGGCAGAATACCGGCAAGAAGCGGGAGAGAGCCCCCAGGAACGCCCGCTGCCCCAATAGCTATAAGGATAGCCAGGGTAATCACCAGCAGCTGCTCTGGCAGTGTAAGCGGCACCCCAAACACTTGCATCAGAAAAAGTAGGGTCACGCCTTCGTAAAGGGCGGTGCCGTTTTGATTGACAGTCGCCCCAAGCGTCAAAATAAACTGGGCCACGGGCGGCGCTATACGCAGGCGTTCTATAGCCACACGGAGAGAAGTCGGCAAAGTCGCATTACTACTTGCTGAGGAAAACGCCATAATAAGGGCCGGAGCACTGCCTTGCAGCACACGGAGGGGATTCACTCGGGCAATAAAACGAAGAAAAAGGGTATAAGTCCCTGCGCTATGAAGCAAAAGCCCCAAAGCGACTGTCCCCGCATAGGCGCCCAGCAGCGGAAATATCTCCCATCCTAAGCCCATCACTGCTTGAAAGATAAGACCTGCAATGCCGACCGGCGCGACCCATCGCATGATGAAAAGCAGCAACCACAAACTCGCTTGATATACCACATCCAAAAACTGATATACGGGCTGGGTCTGCTCGGCGGGCAGCTTCGCCAAGGCAATCCCAAAGAGGATGGTAAAACTAACGACAGATAATAATCCGCCTTGTTGGGCAGGGGTGAGGGCGGTAGCCATCTCGTGGAGGGGATTTTTGGGGAAGAGATTGAGGAGAAGGTCGGCAGTGATGGCTTTGGTGGCAGAGAGGCTTTGCCCGAAGCGTTCCATCAGAAGGGTGCGCGCTGTATCGGAGATGTAAAGTCCTGGCTTGACGAGATTAGCCAGAAGGAGTCCAAGGGTAGCGGCTACGGCAGTAAGTCCCAGCACGGTGATGACTGTATGAATCCCAATCCGTCCCATTGCGCCAGTCTCGGTGAGCTTCTGTATGCCGAGTAGCAGCATGGGTATAATGAGGGGCAAAATGAGCATAAAGATGCCTCGCAGGAAAAGCTCTCCAACCAAGCGAGCTGCTACAGTAAGGCTCTCTGCGTGAATGCCCCCAAAGCGCAAGGCAAGCGCCAGCCCCAGTCCAACGAGAAATCCCCCCAGCAATCGCAGGGAGAGGTTTCTGTGCTTATCGTCGCCCACGGAATTGAGGAGGTTTTTGAGGAAGGAGCCGTCCAAGGGTTTGTCCTATGGCTACCCCTACACTGCCCAGCAAAAACCCAATCACCGCTGTGATCACCCAGAGAATGGGGCGCGAGACACCAAAAAGAGCCGCCACCTTTTCCGCTAAAAGCCCCTGATTCGGAATGTCCCAACTCAGCGCTGCGACTAACCAAATCAGCGCCATCACCCCACCAGCACTCACACTATATGCCCAGCCGCCCCGAAAAAGGTAGCCCACTACTATCAGCACATACAAGCTTCCACTCCAGTGCGGCAACCACAGGGTGGATACCGTACCGAGGATCGCAACCGCCCCAAGAAAAAGCAGAAACCCTTTACTTTGCATGCCTATGGCAGAAGTGCCGATAAAGTTAGGGCATTATCCACGATTATGGAGTCGCTGAAGCTAACGCGAGTACGGCGCCTGATACGAGAAGAGAATGCGCCTATTGCCCTCACCGCATTTCTACCCGTGGAAGAGGACAATCCTATTACCCCTGCCCGCATAGAGAAGCTCCGAGAAAAAGCCGAAAAAGCCCTTGCCAAACACCCCGACCGTAAAGAGGTAGAGAACTTCCGTACTAACTTAGACCATGCTTTGGGAGAGCTTACGGAGATGCCGCCCCCGGGCACTTGGTTGATTGCTATCACCCCTACCATCTCCGAAGCGCTATTCTTGCCTTTTCTTTGGAAAGAAGAGGTACATATTGGCAAGTCGCTCAAGGCTCAGCCTGCCTTGTATGCTTTGTATCGCACTTCAGTCGCCGTCGTTATGCTCGTATCTGAAAATACCTCGCGGTGGTTTGAGGCGATTGGGCAACGGCTTTTTCCTCTATCGCTCCCCGCAGAGATCAAAGAGAGCCTCGCCCACCTTCAAAAAGCCCGACAGCAAGTTCAAAACATCCCAGCGGATACTTCTCACTACGGAGAACTTTTCGCGCAGATGGCGCGTTCTGCTTACCACATGGCTCTCGTCAAATACACCGAGCGCCTTCGTCAAGCTGTACTGCATTATGCCCAAGAGGAAGGCGCACCAGTCATCCTCATGGGCGACGAACGGCTCATAGAGGAGGTCGGTAAAGGCACAGACCTGAAAAAAAATCTTACCCTCATCGCCGGCATTCCCGAAGCCGCCCCCATAGAAGTCATTCAAGGGCAGGTCGAGCGGCACCTTACCCACCAAGTCCAAGTCCAAGAGCAGATGTACTATCCATTCTTGGCATATTCCGAAGAGCAGACACCCCAAGAAATATGGGCTATCTTGCAAGACTCGCTCCCCGTGCCGCCAGTCCTATTTGTAGAAGAAGGCTATAAAATACCCGCCAGCGAACTGACAGGCAAAAAGCGCGCACTTCCCTCCGAGGATGGGGTAGACCTCCTCATCGCCGAAGTGCGCGAGAAAGGGGGAACCATCCTCTTCCTGCCGCCGGGACGACTACCAAAACCCATCATGCTACTTCTACCGTGAGAAAGTTACTGGCAGCTAACTGGAAAATGCACCTGTACCCCTCACAGGTCGCTCCCTTAGTA
>CAZZMF010000190.1:0-3478 GCA_964655255.1 uncultured Sphingobacteriaceae bacterium | reverse complement strand
CCCCTGCCCCTGTGGGATCAAATACATCCTCCAAAGGATACGCAGGGAAAAAGAAAGTTTCGCCTTCCTGCGAGAAAAGCAGAGCGCCGTTTTCGCCTTTTTTGATGAGAAGGTAGCGGGGACCTTGGGCGAGGATAAAGCGGGCGCACCGCCGCAGAGAATAGTCTCCAACAAACTGCCGGGCTTCCTCATCGTTGATGGAGAGAATATCCACCTGCGCCATAATATCCTCCAAAGCCCCACGCATGCGCTCTATCCAGAAGTTCATCGTATCTAAAAGCACCACCCGTGGACGGGGGCTTATTTGGTCGTAGATGCGCTTCTGCAGGCGCGGGTCTAAGTTGCCCAAAAGCAGGTACTCAGCGCTCCGATAAGCTTGGGGCACCGTCTCTGGAAACTCTTCCAGGACATTCAGTTGAGTCTCTAAGGTGTCTCGGCTCTGCATATCGGCGTGATAGCGCCCCGCCCAGAAAAAAGACGGTCGCGTCAAGTGCCGTACGACGCCCTGCAGGTCTACCCCCCGCTGCTCCAGCGCCTGGAGCATGTCGGCGGGAAAATCATTTCCGATAATGGAGACAATACCGATGGGGCGTATGTAGCGCGCTGCCGCCAGCGCAATATAAGTTGCTGCTCCCCCTACTATCCGCTCCGCCCTTCCAAAAGGCGTCTCTATCGTATCCAGTGCCATCGTCCCCGCAACGACAAGCTTCATACAGCAAAGGTAGCCTTTACGGTGGGACAATAGCGATTTTTCTCACCTTTTCCCCCCAGCGCAAAAAGTATATACCCGCCGCTAACCCTTCTGGGAGCCTTAGATGTCCATCTGTTCCTACTTCTCCTTGCCACACGAGGCGCATCTGCCAGTCGTACATGGAGACCACTTCACCGGGCTGCCACTCTGCGTTTTTTCTGGGGCTATGAGAGAGGGACACGACTTGCCCGTTGTAGGTGAGTTTGTAGTTGCCTCCCGGATAGAAAGCTCGACTCAGGCGCCTTGCGGCGTCCCATTCATACCGGCGCAGCAGCACCCCGCTACTCACAAGCTGCCCCTGCGAATCATAAGCGCGCACGATCAAAGAGTCCAATACCATTTGCCCACCCGTATCATAGAAAAAGAAGCGCTCTTCCACAGCGCACCCCGTAGAGGAGCAGAGGCTGTCGTGGCTATAAGTGAGCGCATTTCCACTACTGGGGCATAATATGCGCCACCCTTGCGGTATGCGCTGGCTTCCCTGAAACTCATACCAGAGGACGGTATCACAGTTCCCTCCTGCTTTACGGACATAGCCGCCTATTCCTACATATACTTGGAGCTCTGGGAGGTACGCTTCTATGAGTAGGCTATCGCCCCAGAGCGCGATTTCAGACAGGGTAGGCTGTGGCATGAGGAGCGCCCCTTCATCCAATCGCCAAGCCAAGCCCAGTACGCCTATCCATCCCCGCAGCACACTATCCCACCGAGTAGGCGCCCCCCAGAGATATAGACGCTGGCGGGGCACAAAGGTACCGAGGAGCGTATCGTATCTTTCTATGGTACAGACGCTAAGCCCCCTTTGCTGGGGATAATCTATGCGCCAGCGTTCAGCGGGACGCTCTATCCCCGAAGGCAAAATATCGTATCGGATATAACCCCTAAGACGGCGCAGTGTGTCTATGCAAAAGCTATCGCGCTGCACAGCCTGCCATGCTGTGCCGATGCGCTGATGCACCTCAGCCAACCACCCGCCTGAGAAGGTTTGGCAGATCGCTTTCGTGCTATCGCCCCCCACCTTCTGAAAGAGAATCTCATTCGGCAGCGGCTGCGCCCACAGCCAACACCCCACCCACAGGAGCCCCTTATAGGACATCCAAGCAAAGATACTTTTCCCTCCCCTAAGCACCTGCTGGCAAGCGCTGCATGAGCCGAGGTACGATGTACGCTTTCCACTCATAGAAAGTGTCCGCCATAATGTGCTGACGAATCGCCTCCATCAACTCGGTGAAGAAGTGCAAGTTGGCTGCGGTGGCGATAGTTTGTGCCAGGGGGTCTTCTATGCGGAAAAGGTGATGCAGATAGGCTCGGGTATATCCCCACGGGGGCAGCGGGGTAAAGTCGGCTTTGTAGCGAGCGTTGGTGATTTGGAGGATGCCGTCCCAGGAGTAAAGGCGTCCATGACGGGCGTTGCGGGTAGGTAGGACGCAGTCCATCATGTCCATGCCCGCGGCTACCGCTTCTAAAATATCCGCTGGTGTGCCTAAGCCCATCACATAGCGGGGCTTTTCTGGGGGAAGCAAGCGCCCCATGTAGTGGAGAATGGGCGCTCGCAGGTCAAAGGGTTCGCCTACCGCCAGTCCGCCTACTGCCCACCCCTCAAAGTCCCACTGGCGTAGCGCCTCATAGCTGCTTCGGCGTAAGTCGGCATCCACGCCCCCCTGTACGATCCCAAACTGCATCACGGGATAACCGTAAGCTTCCGGCGCTTCCAGAAAAGCCCGGCGGGCGCGTCCTGCCCAGACATGGGTCAGTTCCAGGGCTTCGTTCATCTCGCTGGAGCTGGCAGGATAGGGCGGGCATACATCCAGCACCATTTGAATATCAGAGCCAATGCTGCGCTGGATAGCGACGACTTTCTCAGGTGTGAGCAGGTGCTCCGAGCCGTCAATATGGGATTTGAAGAGCACGCCTTCGGGCAAGAGCTTACGCTGTTGGGCAAGGCTGAAAACCTGGTATCCTCCGCTATCGGTGAGAATGGCTTTTTGCCAGCCGATGAAGCGGTGCAATCCGCCTGCGCTTTCCAAAAGAGCCGTGCCTGGGCGCAGGTACAAGTGATAGGTGTTGGAAAGCAAAATAGGCACCCTCTCCAGTAAGTGATGAGGAAATGCCCGCAAGGCGCCCGAGGTTGCCACGGGCATGAAAGCCGGTGTGAGTACGCTCCCATGCGCTGTATGAAGTACCCCTGCCCGAGCTGCCCCCGACTCTTTTACGACTTGGAAGCCAAGCTGCGTATCCACTGCCAAGTGGTCTTTTTTACACTGGGGTTGGTCAGCATCTCATTCAGACCGGGTAAGATATACAAGTAAGCGCCCTTGTCGGGAAAGCCCGTAGGTGGGGAAACTGTCCGTCCTGTCCGCAGGTCATAAGCACCCACCTTGAGCGTCGGGATGAGCCTGCCCATCACCCACAAAACCGGCTCGGAGAAAAGCATGAGCCTGCTCTGTGTCAGGCTACCCCTGACCAAGGCAATAGTAGCTTGAGGCGCTGGTATGCCCACGGAGGAGATGATTTTTTCCAGTAAGTCTTTTGCCTGCGGCGTCCAATCCGCCTGAGGGACAAAAACAGCCAATCGCCCTGTCCCATGCTGATGAATCTCTAAGGGGGGCGTTAGGCGCCACTGATAGCGACCGAGATAGAGTCTCGCCATGTTTCCAAGGCTTTTTGGACGATCACTTGGGAGAGGGCTAAGGAAGCCGTAGCGGCTGGGGAAGGGGCGTTGAGTAC
>CAZZMF010000189.1:0-3480 GCA_964655255.1 uncultured Sphingobacteriaceae bacterium | reverse complement strand
TCGCCTCACTGTGCCCATAGAAAGTTTGCCATCGCAGGCTTCTATAGCCACCTCCACGAATTCCACTGTGGCGGGGTCTATGTGCCAGTTCCAGCAGCAATTGCCGCACCGATTGAAGTCGCCCTCCCCCCAACGAAGCGCACCAGAAGGGAACTTGTGTATGGTACTCTCCCGGAGGATAGAGCGTGCTTCGTTGATGTGGAGGGGGGGCAGTGAGTCGTAGGATAAAGCATTCCTCTTCCACTTGAACCTCAAAATCCTGGGGAAGAGCTTTTTTTGTGTGCTGGCAGCTTAGCCAGAGAAAGCTTAGGAGAAGCCGAGGGGCAAGCTTCACGGGCTGGAGAGTTGGAGAATATCCCAAAGCCTGGGGACTTCGCCGGTGAGGGCGGTCTCGTATTCGTAGCGGGTACAAGGGAAGAGCCGACTCGGACCTGCGGACATAACGGGTATGACTTCCATCCACCAACGCTGCGAGCGCGGATGCTGATAAAAAGTCAAGTGCGTAATCTCAGGATGAGAAACTGGTACAGTGAACTTTTCCAAGTTGCTGCGGTCTGGGAGGGGAAAGTCATCTTGGGGATTGAGGCGCCCCTCCAAGTAATACCAGATAAGCAAAGCTACGGCAGCGGCGGTGCGCCCGTCCCGGTCTCGCCCAGGGATATAGTTAGCGATATGTAAGACGTCGGTACGGTAGCCCATCCCAGCAAAACGCATGAGTTTCGCAGCTACCTCTATAGGCAAACCCTCAGGCTCCGGATCAAAAACCGCTGGCGCATCAGCGCCACGAATAATCCCCAAATCCATGCTGACTAACGCTGGTAAGCGAAGGTAAGGCTCAGCCCGATTAGGGTCGGAGAGCACCTCATGCAAGCGCAAGTAAGGTACGCGCAAATGCCCATGAAGGAGCTCTTCTTCCACCGGGCTGACCCAGTGCCATGCCAGCCCCACTATTTGACCCCATGCAAGCATGTCCGTCGTCTCATCCATGAGCATATCCCTGTGAAACCGCCGATGAGGCGCTTCTTCCACAGAGATCGCATCCAGTAAGTCCAGTTTGCGGTCTATTAGGGTGTAAGTAAAAGGCACCTCTTGCGCCGCTACCGCTCGGTACAAGGCATGAGCCGCTTCCTGCCCCCCTCCCAATATGACGACACGATGCGAACGGTGCAAAAGGGCAGAGACGATTCTTTCCAGATTTTGGGCGGGAAACTCCCCGTCAATATCCCCCAAATCCACAATCCTCAGCGTCAGACTGGGTATCGCCAAGCGGTACAACATCCGCCGAATGCGACGAGTAGCGGCTGGCACATAACGCAACTCACCCTTGTAAGTGTAATAAGGATAGCCTAAAAAGACCGCTACAATATCCCGTCGGGCTAAGGTTTCCTCCACAGCTACAGTGCCCGCAGGAAAAGTCGCAGCGATAGATAACCGCTGCGAATGCATCGGATACCCACGCACAGGGATCAGGTGCTTTCCCCACTCTATTTCACTGTGCATGCTGAGGCGTAGCCGAAGAGGTAAATCTTACTTGCATCCAACGATTCAGAGGGCGAGCGATAAGAATCAGCACAGCGCCAGCGGTGAGAGCCACGACCGTAAGGGTAGGATATAGAGGGAGATGATGCCGTTCCAGCAGCGCTTCAGAGATCCCCGCCATGTAGTTTCCGAAGGCAGAAGAAAGAAACCAGACCCCCATCATCAGCGCTGCCACAGAAGCCGGGGCGACCCGCGTTACCATAGAAAGACCCACCGGCGATAGGCATAACTCTCCCAAGGTATGCAAGAGATAAACCGAAGCAAGCCATAGGGGACCAACCTTAGCGGTATGAGCCCGAATATCAGCAATGCTCATGACCAGAAACCCCATGCCCAATAAAAGTAGCCCCAACGCCATCTTTATAGGGGTGGAAGGTTCTCGTCCTTGCCGAGCGAGCGCTATCCACAAGAAGGAGAAAACCGGCGCCAAGGCGAAGATAAGCAGGGGATTCAGCGACTGGAAGTAAGGCGCTGGAAACTCCCACTGCCATCCGCCTACCTTGATAAGGCGATCGGTTTTTTCAAAGGCAAAAAGGTTCATCGTTCCCCCTGCCTGTTCAAAACCCATCCAGAATATGGCTGTGAAGATAGCCAGGATAAAGATGGCGCCGACTCTTTTCCATTCGGCGGCTGTGCGCAAGCGATAGCCGAGATAGATAAGCACAAGCAGGAGAGCCCCCAGTACCGCCCACTGAAAGCTCGCTGACACAAAGCTCCTCCCCAGCTGGCGAGCCACAACTGTCCCCCCGAACGCCAGTCCTGTCCCCACCGCCGTCGTAAACCCTATGCGCAGTACTTCTTGCCGTTGAAGGGGGCGCCATTCCCCGCTCGCCGGACGAAGAGTGGAGAGCCCCAAGAGAAAAACCGTCAAGCTAATCAACATCCCTACCCCCGCTACCCCAAAGCCCCAGTGCGGAGAATAAGTATCGGCAAGCGTACCGCATACCAACGGCGAGAAAAATGCCCCCAGGTTGATACCCATGTAGAATATCGTAAAAGCAGCATCGCGCCGAGGGTCGTCCGACAGATAGAGGGAACCCACTATGGTAGAGATATTGGGCTTGAAGAGCCCATTACCCAAAATCAAGAGCGCCAAAGCAGGGAAAAGTAAGCTTTCCACTGCCATAGCAAAGTGCCCCAGCATCATTAACAGCGCCCCCGCTAACACAGTGCCTCGGTATCCCAACCATCTGTCCGCAAGAAATCCTCCGATTATAGGCGTCAAATACACTAACCCAGTATAAAGCCCGTAGATCTCTAATGCTGCATCCCGAGGATATTTGATGAAAAGGGTAAGGTAAAGCACGAGAATAGCGCGCATCCCATAATAACTGAAGCGCTCCCACATCTCGGAGAAAAAGAGCACATACAAACCGCGGGGATGCGCCCAGAAGCGCGTACGGGGAGCGTTACGCACTATGCTTTTAGGTTGCGGAAGCTCCAGCCATCCGCTGGGCTACATAACGAGCAAGCCGCGACTTGAGGCGCGCAACTTTATTGCGATGGAAGATGTTTCGGCGCCCCATGCGGTCTAAAATAGAATGCACCTGCCGTAGAAGCTCGGGCAGACGAGTGCTGTCGGTTTCCTTGCGCAGAGCACGCAGAGCTTGCTTATATTTGGCTTTCCAAAGCAGGTTTCTGGCACGACGGCGCAGAGACTTGCGGTGGCGCTTGAGCGCCGTCTTGGAACGGGCACTTTTCTTTTTTTTCGCTGGTGCTGCCATGGGGCGCAAAGGTAGCACTTTGTGTCTAAGTTCGTACCTTTGCCGCCGCTATGCCTTGCGGTCGGAAACGAAAACTCAGAAAAATCAAACGCCACAAACTCAAGAAGCGTCGTCGCCTCAATCGCCACAAGAAAAAGCTTCGCTAAGTCCCTTTGACCCTTGCGAGAGCTCGTACTCACAAGGGAAAAGGGCAATCTGCAGGCGTATCTCTTAGAGG
>CAZZMF010000188.1:0-3494 GCA_964655255.1 uncultured Sphingobacteriaceae bacterium | reverse complement strand
GCGCTACAAGGGGGAGGGCTTCCCAGCCTTTGATACGAAGCAGTTCTTCTGCAATGTCAGCCGGACGCGTAACATCTATGCGATATTGGGGTACAGCGATTTCCCATGAGTCTGCGCTTTCGGAGAGGAGGGTAATATCCAGCCGGCGCAGGGTTTCTTTTGTCCAAGTGGGGTCTATGGCTGTGCCGATGAGCTTTTGGAGCTTAGCAAGGGAGATATAGAAGCGGCGGGGGGCGGTTTTTTCGGCGGCATGCACTTCGCTGTATAGGGAGACGGTGGCGCTGGGATAAATCTGCTGGAGGAGGGCGCCGGCGGCTTCGGCTGCCCACGGGACGCGCTCGGGGTCAGTGCCCCGCATGAACCGATACCCGCTTTCACTGTGAAGCCCTAATCGCCGTCCAGTGCGACGAATATAGGCTGGCGAAAAGTAAGCCGATTCTATGAAAGCCGCTCGGGTATCTGCGGAGATAGCAGTTCTTTCTCCGCCGAGGAGCCCTGCCAGGCAAGCGGGTCCTTCTGCATCAGCGATGACGAGGTCGCCTGCGGCTAAGGCAAGCTTTTGTTTGCCCAGTCCTTCCATCTCTGTGGGGGCAGCTAAGGGCGCTATACGCAGGTGCTTACCCGCCAGCTTGTCAAAGTCAAAAGCATGGAGCGGCTGTCCGTAGCCGACCAGCACGTAGTTGGTGACATCTACGACGGGATGGATGCTGCGCAGTCCGACCGCCTCTAAACGAAAGCGCAGCCAGTCTGGCGAAGGGGTACCGGGACGAATGCCTTCTACATAGACGCCTCCATACCGTGGGCAAGCTTCGGGATCGGGTACGTCTATGGTCAGGGGGAGGGGAAAGCGCTCGCCTTGAATGTGCCACTGAGGGAGATGCCAGTCTTTTCCAGTCAAGGCGGCGTATTCTCGGGCGATACCCAAATGGCTCAGCGCATCTCCCCGATTGGGGGTGACGCTGATTTCCAGTATCGTATCGGTATAGTCCTCCAGCACAGTGGTAAGGGGACTGCCTACTTTGGCTTGCGAGGGAAGCTTCATAATCCCCTCGGCGTCGCTGCCCAGAGCGAGTTCTACTTCTGAGCAGAGCATGCCTTCGGATAAGATGCCACGGAAGGGACGGGCTTCCAGCACGACCCAGCGACCGTCTTTATAGACGGCACTGCCGGGGAGCGCTACGGGGACTTTGTCGCCGACAGAGAGATTACGAGCGCCAGTGATGATAGTCCGTGTCTGCTCGGCTCCAATATGGATTTGGGTAATGAGCAGCCTATCCGCAGCGGGATGGGGTTCTATGGATTGGACTTCGCCGACGATGATGTTTTTGAGCGGTTCGGGCAGGCGTCTGTAAGGGTGAATGCCTTCTACTTCCAGTCCTGCGCGGGTGAGCCGCTCGGCGAAAGCTTCAGGGCTTTCAGTTATAGGGATGAACTCTTGGAGCCAGTGCCATGAAATGCGCATAAGGCAAAGGTAGAGTGCTGAGGAGGGCTATGCGGGGGGGGAGATGCCGGCGCCTCAGAAGCGGAAGTTGTAAGTAATCGCTGGCACCCAGCGGAAAAGGTACAAGTTATAGGCGCGCTGGAGGTCAGGGTTATTTTCATCGCGGCGCAAGCGCAGTGCCCACATGTTGCGCCGACCGTACACGTTATAAACGGAAAAGTTCCAACTGGACTGCCAGCGGCGCCCTTCGCGTTGGGGAGCGGTCCAGGTGAGGGAGACGTCTACCCGATGATAATCTGGCATGCGGCGATTATTGCGCTCGTTGTAGACGCCGAGGGTCTGTCCGTCGTAAATATACTTCGCTACGGGTAAGGTGATGGGGCGCCCCGTTGCGTAAATGCCTGTGATGCCTAACTCCCACCGCGGCGTGATGGGATATTGAAGGACTAAGGTCGCTTGATGAGGGCGATCTATGTAGTTAGGGAAGGGGTTTGGGGTGATCTCTGGGATATAGCGAAAGCTTCGGCTGTAGGTGTAGGAGACCCACCCGGTGAGCTTACCGGTGAGCTTTTGGAGCATCCATTCACTGCCGTAAGCCCAGCCGCGCCCTTGTACAAGGTCTCGCTCGAGCTGGGGATTGAGAAATATATCGGCGCCGGAGCGGAAGTCTACGATGTTGTCCATCCACCGATAAAATATCTCCCACGAAGCGTCCCAGCTGTGCCCTTTCCAACGGGGGGTGCCTTGGAGGGCGAGGGCGACTTGATAGCCGTCTTGCCGGCGCACGTTGAGGGTCGTGGGCCACCAGATATCCGTAGGGAGTCCTACGGGGGAGAGCGTCGCTACATGGAGAAACTGTTGTACTCGTCCTGCGGCGCTCTTGAGAGCCCAGCGGTCTGACAGGGCATACCGGATACTTATTCGCGGTTCTATACCGCCCCAGGCATCAATAAGCCGTCCTGCGCCGTAGGTGAGGGTGTCTCGGACGGTGCGCTCGGGCGTAAAGGCATACAGCGTCGCTGGTCCCAGCAGTCCAAAGCCCGCCCATCGCAGCCCCCCTTCCACCAGCCACCGCGTGCCAAACTTATACCCAGTTTGAACATAAGCCGCCGCCTCTACTCCCCTCAGCGATGGCACACTAAAGCGACGCACATTAGAAGTATCACTCGTCGGCTCTAAAAGACCCGGCAAAAAAGTATGCCGAGTCAGGCTGGCTCCAAAGCGTAGCTTCACTCGCTCTGAGAGATAGTAATCGGCATCCGTGCGCCAGCCAATGTCTTCTATGCCTGAACTAAATCGGGCTTGATTGCGTCCAGACTCCACGAGGAAAGCGTAGTCGTATTTGCTGTAAAAGACCAGCGTATTCATGAAAAGTCGCGGGGAAGGAATGAAGTTCCAGCGCAGGGTAGTCGTGGCGTTGCCCCAGTTGAAGTCTAAGAAGCTCGTGCGAAAAGCATCGCGCCCAAAATACCCTGAGAGGTACAAGCGGTGTTTGTCGTTGATGGTATAGTTGAGCTTAGCGGTGAGGTCGTAGAAGTAGAGCTTAGTTCGGCGCAGTTCTTCATCCCTGGCGAAGAGCAAAAATAGGTCTGCATAGCTGCGGCGAGCGGTGAGGAGCAAGCCGGCGCGGTCTTTGAGGAGGGGACCTTCCACATTCAGGCGGGAGGAGATGAGACCGATCCCGCCTGCGGCTGTCCAACGGGGGGTACTGCCCTCGCGCAGGCGCACATCTAATACAGACGAAAGGCGCCCGCCGTATTCAGGAGGCATATAGCCTTTGAAGATTTTGGCATCTTGGAGCGCATCAGAGTTGAAGGCAGAAAAGATACCCCCGAGATGCCCGGGATTATACACCACGGCTTCGTCTAAGAGGATGAGATTTTGGTCAAAAGACCCGCCCCGTACAAAAAAAGACCCGCTCCCATCGCCTGCGGTGGAGACGCCGGGGAGGAAGGTCAGAGAGCGCAGCACATCTACTTCGCCAAAGAATGCCGGGAGCTTCTTAAGCTGCTGGACATCTATGCGATTTTGGCTCATCGCCGCCGTCTCAAAG